>NZ_DBKJ01000135.1:0-5719 GCF_002297325.1 Treponema sp. UBA753
TAGTCTACACCTGCACCTACAAAGAACTCATTGTCTTTTTTATCACCGACTTTTCCAACAGCTTTGTCCTGATACTGCTTGTAACCGCCGTCTACAGAGAACTTCATAGCGTCAGAAACCTGGTAAGAAACTCCAGCTGTGAATGCCATCTTGAGGTAGTCAGGAGCATAGTCCTTGTCTGCAATACCAAATCTTGCTCCAACTGTTACATAAAGGTTCTCAACTGCTGTAAGGTCAAATGCAACACCAATCTGTCCTGTTGTCTTTGTTTCGTCTCTGTCACCATCTGCATCAGTTGTATAAGAGTCATCACCAATATACTGTGCCTTGAGCTTACCTACGCCATCAATTGCATATCCAAATCCAATCTGAACATTTCTGTAAGTATCTTCTGCTTTCTTATAGTAAGAATCAGCATTAGCATCTTCCATAGGAATAACAACAAATGCATGAAGTCCTTCGATTGGATCGGCTTCAATCATCATACCTTTGCGCCAGATTCCGTCGAATGTGAGTCCTTCGCCGTCATAAGACCAGTTATAAGGTCTGAGCCAGTTCCATGAGCCGTAGCAGAAGTCGCCGCGGAGTCCGTTGTCCGGAGAGTCGTATTTACCAACAGATATTTTAATCATATCAACTGGTTTTACCCAAAGAACAGCACGATCGCCAGCAGATATATCCATCGACATATCATTGAAAACGTTCATTGCAAAACCTGCTTTCCCATCTTCAGAAACTCCATTGATGTCGATACGAGCTGTACGTGCGCCCCAGCCCCATGAGTTTGCTGTTCCAACTACTGTGTCTTCACCATTTGAAGCAACAGGTGCTGTCAATGTGCGAAGCCATGCTCCGAATGTGATTTCTGCGAAAGCAGAAGTTGCTGTAAGTGCGGCAGCCGCTGCGACCGCGATAAGAGTCTTTTTCATCTCTTAGCCTCCTTATGTTTAAATCTTAGCGGTGCTTTGGCATCGATAAGATTTAAACAGGCTGTTTTGCAACGCAGTAAAAAACAGTAGTCGATTGAACAAGTTTGCCACCGGGCAAACTTGCAGTGCAGTTTCTGACGCTATTTTAGGCAGGAACCGCACTGCTTATGACTTAAATCTTGGGGGAGGCTTTCGGAACAAAGGAATATATATAGAGATATTATAAAATCAGTTTTATTTAGCAATGAAATAAACTTTATATCAAAATATTTTTAAGTTAAAATCAAAGTAAAATTAAGTTAATTTCAAGACGTTTTTAAGTTAAAAACAAAGTGAAATTAAGTTAATTTTAAAACATTTTTAAGTTGATTTCTAACTTAATAAAGCATTAGGCGCAGATTAAGCAAGGATGGCTTTTCTTCTATGGAACGCTACCTTTTTTCTTCCGCATTTTCTTGTAAGATTGTTGCAAACTAACAGAGCAAGGGTTTCAGTATAAAAGAAAAAAATTGAGAAGGAAAGAAATAGAGCACCATCTTGTTGACAAATCGGGAATTGAATTTCATAATATCTGAAGTATGATTGACAGAAAATTTGGAAGTCAAGTAAAAAGTGCATTGAAGTATTTTCCGTGTATAACTTTAACTGGTGCTCGTCAGACAGGAAAAACAACACTTTTGCGTTCTCTTCTGCCGGAATATAATTATGTTTCTCTTGATTTGCCGAGTATTGCGGCTCTTGCGGATGAAACTCCTGAAATTTTTTTCGAAAAATATAAAAGTCCTCTTATTGTTGATGAAGTTCAGTATGCGCCTAAACTTTTCAGGTTTTTAAAGGAACGGCTTGATAATGAGCGGCATAATATGGGACAGATTGTTCTTACAGGAAGTCAAAAGTTCGAATTGATGAAAAATATTTCAGAAAGCCTTGCAGGAAGAACTTGTGTAATGGAACTTGAAGGACTTTCTTGGGCGGAATACAAAAATGCTCCGTGTTTTTCAGATGAAAATCCAGCTAATTTTGAAACTTTTATTTTCCGCGGCGGATTTCCTGAGCTTACACGTGAGCCAGATTTTCCGCTTGATATGTTTTTTTCAAGTTATCTTGCAACTTACCTTGAGCGCGATGTGCGTCAACTTGTAAATGTTTCAAATTTACGGACTTTTGAACAGTTCATTCGCTTGCTTGCAGTCCGAAACGCTCAAATACTGGATATGGCGGAAATAGGCAATTCGCTTGGCATAAGTTCAAAAACTGTTGCTTCATGGCTTAGTGTTCTTGAAACTTCAGGGCAAATTACATTTTTGCAGCCGTGGTTTGGTAACGTTGGAAAGCGGATTGTAAAAACCCCTAAAGTTTATTTTAACGATACTGGGCTTTTATGCTGGCTTTTGGGAATTGAAAAAGAAAAACTGAAAATTTCTCCTTTTGCAGGAAGTATTTTTGAAACAGCTGTGTTTGCTGAATTAAGGAAAAACAATAAGCTTAATGGAAACAAAAAACAGCTTTGTTATTACCGTGATATTTCTCAGACAGAAATTGATTTTCTTGAAATTGGCGCAGGCTGCCGTTTGATAGAATCCAAGCTTACGGAAAATCCGAAGTCTGATGATGCTTCTGGAATAAAAAAGTTCTATGAACGATTGCTGGCAATTACAAATATTCCTGCGGAGCTGAATCCTCTTTCTGCATATATTGTATGCAATGTCCATGAGAATTTCCCATTAAAAATTAATATCAAGAATGAAAATATCAAAGTCAACGCGGTAAATATAAAAGATTTGCTGCTAGATACCGTTGTTTTTTAAGCGAATTTGCATTAATTTATTAGTTATGTCAGATTTGGAAGTAAAAATCAGGAGCTTTTTTAAAAAGCCTTCGTATGTTGTGGCGATTATTGTAGGCGCTGTTTTGCTTGCGGCGGCTGGCTCTAGTCTTTTTGTTGTTGATCAGGCGGAGCAGGCTGTAATCACTCGGTTTGGAAGATATAATGCTACTTTGGGACCGGGACTTCAATATAAAATTCCGTTTATAGATAAAAAATTTATTGTTCCGGGAAACAAAGTTGTCCAGACGGAGCAGTTTGGATTTAAAACCACAAAAAGCGGCTCTGTAAATCAGTATCAGAACAATATTACACGTGAATCAACTATGCTGACCGGCGATTTAAATATCGTGGATGTTGAATGGATTATTCAGTACAGAATTGTGGATCCGCGCGCTTGGCTTTTTACAGTTCAGGAAAAAGAGCAGACAATCCGCGACATAAGCCGTTCTGTAATCAATACTTTGGTCGGCGACCGGGCAATTTTGGATGTTATGAGCAGCGAGAGAAGCAACATTGAAAATCTTGCGGTTTCCATGATGAATGAGCAGTTTTCGCAGCTGGGACTTGGAATAAACGTTTTTGCGGTTAAGCTTCAGAATATTGTTCCGCCGGAAGGAGTTCAGGATGCGTTTGAGGACGTGAACAAGGCTATTCAGGATATGAACCGCTTTATAAATGAAGGAAAAGAAAGCTACAATTCAGAAATTCCAAAGGCAAAAGGCGAGGCTGACCGTCAGATTCAAGTGGCGGAAGGCTATGCGGCTGAGCGTGTTAACAAGGCAAAGGGCGATGTGGCAAGGTTCAATTCAGTTTATGAGGAGTACAGAAAAGCTCCTGCTGTTACCCGGGAACGTCTTTATCTTGAAACTATGGAAGAAATTTTTGCTTCCGGCGCAGACAAGAATCCGGCTTTGATAGACAGCGGTCTTGACAATGTGCTTCCGTTTAAGAATCTTGGAGGAAAAAATGGCAAAGCAGAATAAATTTTATCTTAGGCTTGCGGCTTTTGTTGCTGTCATTGTGATTTTGCTTGCGGCAGGTCCTTTTTATATTGTGAACGAAGGAGAGCAGGCTGTTGTTACAAGGTTTGGACAAATTGTAAAATCGTGCACTTCTACCGGACTTTATTTTAAAGTTCCGTTTCTTGATGTCGTCACTGTTTATCCTGCAAAAATTCTTTCACTTGAAGGGGATCAGGCTCGCATTCCTACAAAGGAAAACCAGTTTATAATTGTGGACACTACAAGCCGCTGGAAGATTTCAGACCCGGCATTGTTTTATCAGTCGTTCAAGACTTTGGATGCGGCGTACAACAAGCTTAGCGATGTAATTGATTCTTCAACTAGGACGATTATCACACGCAATAGGCTCAGCGAAATTGTAAGAAGCAGCAATCTTATTAACGAGGAAAAAGACAGTGCGGATTCAAATCAGCTTGCAGGAATTGAAGGCGAGGACAGCGCGGAAATTGAAGCTTTGGTCAATGTGAATTCAAACAACGAAAGTGTTTCCAAGGGAAGAAGCGCGCTTTGCCAGGAAATGGCTGACGACGCAAGAAAAATGGTGGGCGAATACGGAATTGAACTGATTGACATTGTTCCGCGGCAAATAAAATATTCAGACGAGCTTACAGAAAGCGTTTACAACAGAATGATTAAGGAGCGCAATCAAGTGGCTCAAGCGTACCGTTCTCTTGGTGAAGGAAAAAAGTCCGAATGGCTTGGAAAACTTGAAAACGAAAAGCGCACAATCGAATCAGAAGCCTACAGAAAAAGCGAGGAAACTAAAGGAAAGGCGGATGCGGAAGCTGCGGCAATTTACACTCAGTCTTACACGCGCGATCCTAAGTTCTATGAGTTCTGGAAAAGCCTTGAGTCGTACAAAAATACAATGGGCAATTTTGATGTTACGTACAGCACAAAAATGGACTACTTTAAATATTTGTATAGTTCAGATGGAAAGCGTCAATGAGTTCCAAAACAGTTTTTCTTTACAACGGAAAGATTTTTTTAGACAGCCGGATGGCTAGCAATGTTTTTGTAAAAGCCGGATTTGCCGGAAAAATCAGAGAAAACGGACTGCTTGCTGAGCTAAATGACGGAGCTTGGAATTTTTCTTTATGGAACTTTGACGGCACAGTTTCTTCTGAGGATTTAAAAGAATTTGCGCACTCTGAAGATGAAACAGTTTTTCTTGAAGGCTCATGCTTTGATGGACTTGCGCTTAGTGAATGTTTTGAAGCCTTTGGAAAAAAAGATTCTATAAAAGCCTGTTCACTTGTCTGCAATGCGCTTGATGCTTTGGATGAAAGCAAGGTAGTTCTTTCTTTAGTTGGCGCAGGAGGAATTATTGTTTCCAAGGATTTTTCTAAAGTTTTATTTTTGCCTAAGAATTTGCTTGAAATTTCTTTGTCATCGCTTGGGGAAGAAATTTTTTCAGAATTATATGGAAAGTATTTGAACCCTGTGTTTTCTGGAAAAGACGCGGTGCATTTTTTGCAGGCGGTTATTGTTTATAAAACTATTTGCGGAAAAGTTCCGTTTGCAGAAAAATCTTCTTCTGCAAGGGAAAACGATATTCGGGATTTAAATTACTGTCCGTTGCGCTATGCGGCTTTTGGAATTGACGAAAAAATTCTTTTGTTTACAGAAAACGCTTTTGCAGGCAAAAATTGCGCGTTCCCTAAAGAAGAAGTTTCCACACTTGAATTAAAAGAGTCTCCTTCATCGGATTTAGAAAAGTTCAATGCTGAATCTCAAAAATTTCTTTTGCATCAAGAAAAAAAAGTTCGTTTAAAAAGGTGGCTTAGGGCAAAATCCACGGTGATAAAAATTTGCATTGCGGTTTTTGTTTTTGCAATTGCGGCTGCGGTTTCACTTTATGGAACTTTTTTGGAAAAACGGACGACAAAAGGACTGACTTCGCTTCAAACTGTGGAAATGTACTACAGCGCGGTAAATTT
>NZ_DBKJ01000066.1:0-402 GCF_002297325.1 Treponema sp. UBA753
AAGTTTCTATCTTTTTGTTTGTTTCGTCAATCTTTTGCTGGACTTCTTTTGCTTTTGCGCCGTTTGAATACACTTCCGGCAGTGCCATTTTTGCTTCCAGCGCAGATTTTTCTTCTTCGGCTTTTGCAATTTCTGCTTCAAGGCGGGCTACTTCTTTTTCGTTTTTGCGCCGTTCCGCCTCAATTTTTTTCTGTTCTTCCCAGCTTAGTTTGCCGGCAGATTTTGTCTCCATAGTTTTTGTTTCGTTGCTTTTTGAAGAATTCACGCTGCTTGTGGCAATTCCAGTTCCTTTTTCAAACTGACCGACGATTCCAGCTTCTTCAGCTTCAATGCGTTCCGTGTAATATTTGTAGTTTCCTGGAAATTCCCGGTGGCTTCCTGGTCTTAACTCAAGAACTTTTG
>NZ_DBKJ01000066.1:484-5927 GCF_002297325.1 Treponema sp. UBA753
ATCCGCGGTCATGGCTTACAAAAACAATTGTTCCGCCAAAACTTTTCAAAGCCTCAAGCAGAACATCTTTTGAATGCATATCAAGATGGTTTGTAGGCTCGTCAAGAACAAGAAGATTCACAGGACGAAGCAAAAGTTCAAGCAATGCGATACGGGATTTTTCTCCACCGGAAAGCACATTGATGCTTTTAAAAACATCGTCGCCACGGAACAAAAACGCGCCAAGCATATCGCGGAGTTTAGGGACAAGTTCAAGAGGCGCATTGTTTTCCAAACGCTCAAGAATTGTTTCACTGCCATTTATTTTTTCCGCGCTGTCCTGACTAAAATATCCAACTGAAACTCCTGCACCAAGTTTTACTGATCCTGAAAAATCCTGATCAATTCCTGCAATGATTCTAAGCAAAGTTGATTTTCCGGCTCCATTTCTTCCTGCTACAACAAGACGCTCTCCGTTTTCTACAACAAGATTCAAATTTTTTATTACATCAGGTCCGCCGTAATTTTTGCAAATATTTTCCAACGTAAGAACAAGACGGCCGGCATGAGGTGCTTCTGGAAAACTAAAATGAATTTTTTTAAGGTTCTCTGGAATTTCAATTTTGTTTTCAAGAATTTTATCAAGCATTTTTTGACGCTCTTGTGCTTGAGCAGCTTTTGTCGCCTTGTATCCAAAACGCTTTATAAATTCTTCAAGATGCTGAATTTCCTGCTGCTGCTGTTCATAGGAAGCAATCAGAGAGTCAAGTTCAACTTTGCGCACTTCCTCGTAATGCGAAAAATTTCCAGGATAACGTTTTAAAGTTCCATTAAAAAGTTCATAGACTTCATTTATTGTGTGATCCAAAAAATAACGGTCATGGCTTACAAGCAAAAATCCGCCTTTAAAATCTGCAAGAAATTTTTCAAGCCAATTGCGCGCCTCAATATCAAGGTAGTTTGTAGGCTCGTCAAGGAGAAGAATGTCCGGACCACACATAAGGGCTTTTGCAAGCGCAATACGCATCTGCCATCCGCCAGAAAATTCTTCAGTCCTTTTTGTAAAATCAGAACGCTCAAAACCAAGGCCAAGCAAAACCTGCTCAGCAAGAACTTCACGCCTATACCAGCCGCTGTTTTCTAGTTCAGCCAAAAGTTCTGAATGCTCAACTGCAATCTTGTTTGAGTTTTCAGGATTTGACTTTAAAAGCTCACCAAGAGAATCTGCCTTATTTTGAATTTCGTATCCCCAGTCAAACGCCTTGTCCGCCTCTTCCTTTAAAGTGCAGCCTGAATGAACAAGCCCGCTCTGCGGAAGATATGCAATGCGCGCATTTTTTTGAGCAATACGTTCTCCAGAATCAGGTTCTGAAATGCCAGCCATTATTTTTATTAAAGTTGACTTTCCCGCTCCGTTTGCGCCGGTAAGAGCAGCCTTTGTTCCTGCTTGCAAATTTACAGAAACGTTCTTTAAAATATCTCTGTCGCCAAATGCAAGAGAAACTTTTGAAAACTGAATAAACGCCATAAAAAACCTATTTTTATAAGCCAGTCGAAAGAATTAGAGTTTTTAGAATTTTGAAACTGGCTCAGTTATTTTACTTTTGAAAAAACAAAACCATAGAATTCGCAGGAAGAGAAACTGAATAATATTTTCTTCCAAAACTATCGTCGTATTTTTCAACTATATTCGCATAAGCAAGCCTAAGTCCGTTTACTTCTTTTTTATAAAGGAAATTGACTTCACGGCTGGCATTTTCAAAATGGAATGTTGCAACTCCGTCCCACGAAGATTTAAGAGTTCCGTCAAGGAAATATTTCATTTCAACAATTCCAAAACCTTTTGAGCCTGAAGGAATTACAGACGGAACAAGTTTAGAAAATCCACTCCATCTGAAAATATTTCCATCATTAAAAGAAAGCGTTCCATAGTTTCCGCTTTTGAAATCAGGTCCAAGAGATTGGATAGATTTATAAAGACCTTGCCGCTTGTTTTTTTCTGCAGAAACTATTTCATCAATTTTTACATTTCCATCAAGCGAAACAAAATTGTAACTCTTTGGTTTCCCGCCTTCATCTGTGTATTTTACAATTATGAATTTTGAATTCCGCGGAACAATTTCAACAGGAGCATTTTTTGCCTTGTAATCTCCATTGTCGGATTTTTCAAATTCAGAATACGGAAAACTTACATTTAAATTTGGAAGACTGATTTTTGTAGTGCCAGAACTATAGCCTGAATCAAAACCGTACCCCGGAACAATGTAATTCAAGTCAATCTGCTTTTTAGAAATCATGGCTCTGTAATATTCAGGATACCAGGCAGTTGAAAGAATTTTTTCAAGAGTCTCGTCAGTTTTTTGAGACTCAACAACTTCCGATCCAATTCCGTAAGTTCCATCCAAGTTCATTTCAAAAAGCCTAAGATTGTAGCTAAAGCACCAGCCTTCAGTTCCGTTGTCAGTAATAACATGAAGCCATTCACCAGGAAGAGGAACACCGCCGTTTGTAGGAGAAACGCCCTTGCCTTTATAAAGCGTGCGGATAACTTCATTTTTGCGCAGACGGTAAACTTGCTTTGAAGTGTTCACTTGCTCCGCGCGGATTGGAAGTCCGTCTAAAACACAAAAAGCGTATTTTCCTTTGTACTCAGAATATTTTTGTGCGCGCTTCAATGCTTTAGATTTTGATTCAGGAACGGAAAGTTTCCATAGAGGAACTTCTATTTTTTCTTTTGTTTCAGGAACTCCAATTACATAAACTTTAGAAATGTTTGACTTTAAATAAACAGGAACAACTGTTCCATCTGGAATTTCTTTTTCGCCGACATTCCATAATAGAACTCCATATCCAATAATTCCAGAGCATGAAGAAAAAATCAGCATAAACAATGAAAATGCAAAAAGAAAGAATCTGTTTTTCATGGCGGATATTTTACAAGATTTTATCATAAAGTTCTACAAATGAAGCAAAATTGAATTTTTATATTTTTTGATATAATATGAAAACATGAAAGACGAAACAATTCCATTAAGAAAAGACATCCCTGCAGAATACAAATGGGATCTTACACAGCTTTATAAAACAGATGAAGAATGGGAAGCGGACCTTAAAAAGATTCCTTCACTTGTAAAAAATTTCGCATCATTCAAAGGAAGACTGTCGGAAAGCAGCAGCATTTTTCTTGAAGCTTTAAAAGCAGATGAAGCGCTTGACCGTCAAATTGAAAAAGTCTATCACTACGCAAGCCTTAACAATGAGGCTGACCAAGGAGACAGAGCCGCACAGGAAAAATACAGCCGTGTAATGATGGCATACACAGCAGCTTGCTCTGAAACAAGTTTTTTTACACCGGAACTTCTTGCAATTCCAGATGACAAAATAAATTCTTGGATAGAGCAGCCAGAATTTAAAGACTACAAAATATACATTCAAAAAGCGCTTCATGCCAAGCCGCATATTTTAAGCGAAAAAGAAGAACGCATAATGGCTCTTCAGTCTGAATCAGGTCAGACAGCCTCAAATGTTTTTTCACTTTTAAATGATGTTGACATGAATTTCGGAACTGTAGAAGTTGAAGGAAAACAGCTTCCGCTCACGCATAGCACTTGGAGCGACTTTGAAGAAAATCAGGACAGAAAAATCCGCAAGGAAGCTTATGAAAAATTCTACGGAGTATTTGAAAGCCACGCAAACACCCTTGCAGCCTTGTATTCAGGTTCTGTAAAAAATGATATTTTTCATGCACGGGCACGCGGCTACAATTCATCTTTGGAAGCAGCTCTTTACGGTGATAAAGTTCCTGTGAGTGTTTATAAAAATCTTATAGAAACAGTCCACAAAAATCTTGACACCCTGCACAGGTATTATAAAATTCGCAGAAAAGTTCTTGGAGTTGAAGAACTTAGGCACTATGATGTTTATGTTCCGCTAGTAAAATCTGTAAAGTCAAAAATTTCTTATGACGAGTCTGTTGAGATTGTAAGAAACGCACTTGCAGTTTTAGGAAACGAATACACAGACACACTTTGCGGCGGACTAAAAGGAGGCTGGGTTGACAGATTCGAAAACAAAGGGAAAAATTCTGGAGCATTTTCAAGCGGTTGCTATGAAGGCTATCCGTATATTCTTTTAAATTACAAAGACACTTCATTGCGTGATGTTTACACAATGGCGCATGAGGGCGGACATTCAATGCATTCATGGTACAGCGTCCGCAACAATCCATTCATGTCTTATGAATACACAATTTTTGAAGCTGAAGTCGCATCCACATTTAATGAAGAACTTGTGTTTGAGTATCTTCTTAAAAACGCAAAAAATCATGAAATGAAAAAATATCTCTTATCTATGCGCGCCAACGACATTCTTGCAACTTTGCACCGCCAGACAATGTTTGCAGAGTTCGAGCTTAAATGCCATGAAGCTGTAGAAAACAACGAGCCTTTAAGCACAGAAGCAATCCGTAGCATTTACAGAAAACTTTTAGAGCAGTACTTCGGACCTGCAATGAAATTTGAAAAATCCAGCGACATGGAAGGACTTCGCATCCCGCATTTTTACAATGCATTCTATGTGTATAAATATTCAACAGGTATTTCCGCAGCCCTTGCACTTGCAAAGAGAGTCGTCAACGGAGGAAAACAAGAACATGATGACTACTTTAAATTCTTAAAATCCGGCGGCTCAAGATACCCAATTGAAAGTT
This sequence comes from Treponema sp. UBA753, assembly GCF_002297325.1. Classification (NCBI taxonomy): domain Bacteria; kingdom Pseudomonadati; phylum Spirochaetota; class Spirochaetia; order Treponematales; family Treponemataceae; genus Treponema; species Treponema sp. UBA753. The sequence continues at coordinate 5,172 of NZ_DBKJ01000066.1, forward strand.
TAAAAGTCGCAGGCGTAAACATGGAAAGCACAGAACCTGTACAAGCAGCTCTTGACACATTCAAAGAACTTGTTGATCAGCTAGAAAAAGAACTTATGTAAAAAACTCGGCATATAAAAAAATCACAAACCACCCGTCAAACGGGTGGTTTGCACTTAGCCTATAAGGCTAGGGTCTCAAGCTGAGACTTAAGTCCCAAGCTTTCACATACGTTCAAGCCTATTGCAGCTTGTCACTCACAGGCTCTTAAAGAGCCTTTGGTACTACTTACTACCCTTAAAAGGGTCTTCGTATTCTTTTTCACTAACTTTGTCCATCGCAATATCATGAGATTCTTGTTCGCGGATATACTTTGCAATTGTAGCTTCATTCAAGCCAACTGTGCTTACGTAATATCCTTCTGCCCAGAAATGGCGGTTCCCGAACTTATATTTCAGGTTTGCGTGCCTGTCGAATATCATCAGGTTGCTCTTGCCTTTCAGGTATCCCATGAATTGCGACACGCTGTACTTGGGTGGTATGTATGCTCACCAGCATATGGATATGGTCGCTCATCAGATGCCCTTCTATGATTTCCACGCCTTTGTAGTTGCACAGCTGCCGCAGTATTTTCCCCTATGCTTTCCTTGTACTGTCCATATATTGCTTTTCTTCTGTACTTTGGTGTAAATACTATGTGGTATTTGCAAAGCCATTTTGTATGGCTCAGCGAGTCTCTTATATTTGCCATTCTTCTTTCCTCCTTGGTGTTTTGCA
>NZ_DBKJ01000089.1:0-1627 GCF_002297325.1 Treponema sp. UBA753
GTGGGAAATCTTGTTGTAGGCTCAATGAGAAGCTGCCGTGGATATGACGTAACTGATTTTCTTGACCAGCTGAAGGATTTGTTTGTAAGTTACGGCGGGCACAACTTTGCGGCCGGATTCAGTTTTGAAAAAGAAAAGTTCGAGGAATTCAAAAGACGCACAAAAGAACTTTCAGGCACAATAAATCTTTCTGACAAAACTGACGAGATTCAAATTGACGCAGAGCTTCCGCCGGCCTACATGACACCAGATTTGAAAAAAATCATAGACAGATTCGAGCCGACTGGAAACGAAAATCCCAAGCTTGTTTTCTTAGCAAAAAATCTTCCTATTGTTTCCGGGCTTGTAATGGGAAAGGCAGAAAAGCAGCACTTAAAAATTACCGTTGACTGCGGAAAAAACAAATGGCCTTGCATCTTTTGGAACGAAGGCGAGCGGCTTCACAAGGATTTTAATGTGGGAGACAAGGTTGATATAATTTTCAACATAGAGCGGAATGTTTTTAATGGAACAGAAACGCTTCAGCTTATGCTTTTAGGAATAGAAAAATCAGTTCAGTAAAAAAATTAAAAATATTTTGGGAGTAAAAAATGAAAAAGAAAATTTTAGTTTCGGCGTTGATTTTTATGTCGGCTTTTCTTTTTGCGAGGGAAGCTTTTTATACAGGAGATGATTATTGCATTTCTGCGGAATACAATGATAAGGCATTTCCAGGCGATGCGGTTTTTGTGAAAATGACTTTTTCACAGTCGGCAAAAAAGGGAAAGTCTTCAAAGGTTGAATTTTCAAATGCAAATGCGTTCTTGCAGCTTTTTGCGGAAGGAAAGCTAAGCAGGGAAAGTGCTTTTTTCACAGTTTCAAAAAATACAAAAACCACTAGGACGTTTCTTGCAGGCATTCCGCTTTCAACTTGGTGGACGGAAGATACAAAATGCTTTTTGAAAATTATCTATAGCACTGACGGCGCAAAAAAAATGGAATTCGAGCTTCCTTTTACTCTGGAGAAAAAAGAATTTATTTCAGAAGCGATTGACCTTGATGAAACGAATTCAAATATAAAAACAGACACAAGCTTAAAAAGAATGGAGCAAATAAGAAAACTCAATGGAATTCTTGAAACTGCAAATCCTTCCGCAGTTTACCAGACAACACCGTTTTTGCTTCCGACAAATTCAACAAGACGGACATCTTTTTTTGCAGACCGCAGGGAATACAAATACACAAACGGAAAATCAACGACAGGACTTCACTACGGAATCGACTTTGGAATTCCAGAAGGCTCGGAAGTTTCAGCTTGCGCAGAAGGAAAAGTTGTTCTTGCAGAAAACCGCGTTACAACAGGCTTGAGCGTTGTGATAGAACATTTGCCTGGACTTTATAGCCTTTACTATCACATGAGCCAGTTAAAAGTAAAAGAAGGCGACACAGTAAAGGCCGGGCAAGTAATAGGATTTAGCGGCTCAACAGGGCTTGCGACAGGTCCTCATCTTCACTGGGAAATGCGGCTGAATATGGAAGCTGTAAATCCTGACTTCTTTACTGGAGACTTTGCATTTTCCGGGAAAAACTAATTTTTAACTATTATCTATCAGGTTCAATTTCAAATTTTATGATTTAATGTCATTAT
>NZ_DBKJ01000089.1:1775-16865 GCF_002297325.1 Treponema sp. UBA753
TTATTAAAACTCGACATTCGACATATCAATAAGGGCAAGGAATTCTTTTTCATCTATGACAGGAATTCCAAGCTCCATTGCCTTTTTATTTTTTGAAGAGCCGGAAGAAGTGTCGTTTGTAACAAGAAAGCTCAAGCCCTTTACAACAGAAGACTTCACTGCTCCGCCATTTTGTTTTACAAGATTCTGCGCATCTTGCCTCTTCATGGAAAAAAGCTCGCCTGTAAAGCAGAACGACTTGCCTGCAAGTTTTCCCTGCGCAGTTCCTTCAACAACAGAAATAGTTCCGCTTGAAACAAGGCTTTGCATTTCTTCATGGTTTTCTTGAATTCCTTCAACAAGAGTATGCGCCAAAGTTTCTGCAAAACGATAGACGCCGGCAATTTCTTCTTCTTTCGCATCGAAAATTTTCTGCAAAGTATTGAAGCCGCCTGCAATCAAAGTTTCAACAACAGTTTCGCCTATTCCTTCAATGTCAAATCCCGCAATAAATTTTGCAAGTGAAATTTTTCTTCTTGACTGAATCGAAGCAAAAACTTTTTCCGCGCCAAGAGACCTTTTTTCTTTTTCCATGCTTTCCGAATTCAAAAAGTACGGAACTAAATCACTGGCAGTCAAAGAATATAAATCCGAAATTGAGCGGACCTTTTTTGTTTTAAAAAGACTGGTGATTAAAGTTTCGCCTAAGTCGCGAATGTCAATGACATTTATCCATTTTAAAAGCTGATGGAGAATCCGTTTTTCACAGTTTTTATTTGGACAAAAAAGCCTTGTGCCTTCATCAATTAGAGCAGTTCCGCAGCAAGCGCATTTTTCAGGAATCTTTACAGGAGGAAGATTTTCTTGCTCTGGAAGCACGCTAACAATTTTTGGAATTATTTCTCCGCGCTTTACAACAACAACATGGCTTCCGATTTTTACATTCAATGCGCGTATAAGGTTCGGATTTACAAGGCTAGCTCTTTTTACAGTCGTTCCGTTCAAGTCAACAGGATCAAAAACTGCGACTGGAGTATAAGTTGCGCCAGTTTCATTCCATTCAATGTTCCTTATAACGGAAACTGCTTCTTCAAGGCTAAATTTAAAAGCAATCTGGCGATCAGGTCTGTCGCGCAAGGCATCTTCGTGATTCACAGCCCGCTCTTTTACAACAAGTCCGTCAATGTCATAGTCAAGTTTTTTTCTAAGCTCCATTACAGAAGAACGGTAATCTATAACTTCCTGAGCATTTTTGCAAATTTTAAGAGGAACAACATTGAATCCGTTTCTTTGCAAAAAATCAAGTTTTCCTTCTTCATCAGTAAACGGCTGCTTTCCTTCGGAAGCCCAGACATCGTAAGTTATCAATGTAAGATTTTCGCTGCCTTCGCCGTCTTTGCGTTTCATAAGTCCATTCGCGGCATTGCGGCAGTTAGCTTTGTCAGAAAAAAATTTTTCGTGAACCTGATGAGTCATTATGACTTCTCCTCGGATTCCGCCTGTAAACTTTTCCTTTAACGTCTGAACAACGCCCTGCATTTTTTTTGCATTCGCTGTAATCACATCTCCTACAGCTCCGTCTCCTCTTGTAACGGCACGCAAAAAAATTCCGTCCGCATACTGAAGCTCAAGGGAGGCGCCGTCAAGCTTGTATTCAACAAGATATTCTGAATAGTCGTGTTTTTTTGCCCAGTCAAGAAATTCCTCTGGAGATGCGGCTTTTTCCTGGCTGCCCATTGGCATTACGTGAGGAGCTTTTTGAAAATTCCCGGAATCTGCGCCAACTTTATGAAGAATAGGATTTGCGCTGTCCAGCAATTTTAGTTCGTCCCAAAGCTTGTCAAATTCCGCATCAGAGATTTCAGCCTCGCCGTTATAATACGAAGCCTGGTACTTTTCTATAAGTTTTTCAAGCTCAGAAATTCTTTTTACAGAGGATTTTTTTAAGGCTTCATCATTTGACTTTTTACATTCCTCAACATCAAAAAGCTCCATCGGGCTATTCCTCATCTTTTACAAAAACAAGCTCGAAAATTTCACGACCGGCATCAAGCCCTTTCTGCTCAAATTTTGTTCTTGGCCTCCATTCCTGATGAGGCGCAAATTTTTCGTATTTATTATGAATGCCTTCTGTACATGAAAGCTCTTCAAGCGCGCTTACAGCATATTCTTCCCAGTCAGTTGCAAAATAAATATATCCGCCGGGAGATAATTTTGAAACAAGCAGATCCGTGCGAGGACGTTGAAGCAAACGGCGTTTATGGTGTTTTTTCTTTGGCCAAGGGTCTGGAAAGAAAATATGAAAGCCTGCAAGAGAATTGCCAGGAATCATAGTTTCAAGGATTTCAAGCGCGTCATATTCAATCAAATAAAGATTTTTCAGCTGCCGTTTTTTTATTTCCCCAAGAAGACGGCCAACTCCAGGAACATGAACTTCACTTCCTATATAATTCATGTTCGGATTATCCTGCGCAATCTGAGCTGTAGCGTGTCCCATTCCAAATCCGATTTCCATTGTAACTGGATTTGTGTTGTTAAAAATATCTGTAAAATTAAGCGTTCTATGCTCAAACGGAATACACCAAACGTGGTGAAGCTCTTCATAGCTGCGCTTTTCATTTTCGGTCATGCGTCCAGCACGAATCACATAAGTTCTAACCGGGCGTCTAAAAATACTGTGGTCTTCTAAATTGTCAGTGGGAATATTCCCATCGGCGTCGTTACTAGGCATCAGTTTCCTCGCTGTTATTGTTATATTGCTGCTCCAAACTTTCTGGAGGCATAAGGCAAATTACAGAATCGTTTTTTAAAGTATAGCATGTTCTGATAAATCCCGCATCTTTGTAGTCATCAAGAATGGAATTTCTGTTTTCCCATTCTTTGTTCTCCTTTCCATAATAAAGCAAAACTCCGTCTTTTGTGTAAACGGCAATTTTTTTTTCTGAATTATCGAATCCGTTTGGAAAATCTTTATTCGTCAAAGTTAAAATATTTTCAGGATAATCGACTGAAAATGAAATTTTCTCTTCATCTCCCGCCATGTCAAAGTAGGTTAAAACATATTCTCCAGCAGGAATTTTCATTCCAAAAGCAGCAACTATATTCGCACAGCCAGCCCAGGAATTTTTGTTTTTATCTTCAAATTTTACAAGCTCATCGCAGTTCCATTCAAGCCCTGAGTCTTTATTCACAATTTTAATTTTTGAAGCAAGCCTGACATCGCTTTCAGAATTTACAAAAACAGAAAGTCGCATATCAGGTGGATTTTCACTATAATCAAAAATCACAGAAGATTCCGCAGAAGCAACTTGCGCGCTGTCTTGTGAGCACGAAAAAAAGAGAACTGAAAAAATAAAAACAAACAGGGCAGTTTTCCGCATAACTTAAAAATTGAATTTCAAGTTTATAACGGTAAGGTCGCTGGATGAAGACTGATTTACAATTGATTCAAATTTAATATTGACTTTTTTACAGGCATCTTCCAGATAAGACAAATAGTAAAGTCCCAAATCTGTTCCTTCCTGTCCATCCGGCATCTGGCGGTAAAAGTCAATCAGCGATTTTTTGTTAAGATTCGCAGACATTTTGCTTTCGATGTTTTCTTTTACTTCCTGAAATTCATCGTCTTTATTGTACAATGTGATTTGCAAAAGTCCCTGCTTTCCAATTGACATAGAACCGCCGCCCAAAGTCCAGGAAAGAAAAACAAGCTCATGCTTACGCTGAAGCTCTTTTACAATTTCCGAGCGGATTTTCGGGTCAAATATAAGCGTATCCGAATTATCAATTCCCTGATAAAGATATTTTGCAGCCTTTTTTACATTGTTGTTTTCGCTGTTCAAGGCAAGTTCCATGACCATTACCGAAATATATTCTGCAACTTTTGATTTTGTCATGTACGAAGCGAGCTGCTGGCGCAAAATTGAAAGAATTTCATTAAAACCGTCAGTTTTATAAAATTTCACAATTATGTACCAGTTCATCAAAGTGAGCCTGTTCAAAAACTTTTCAGTCATAAGAAGATAGACGTTTTTTTCTTCCGGACTGTATTCAGAATTGGACATTATGCTTTTCCAAACTGGATCAAGAATTGTCTTTTTTGCAGCCTGAATCGTAGAATCTTTCATTGCAAGAGTCATTCTAAGTTGTTTTTCCGGAATTACAGTTTTTTCATCAATAAGAGATGAAGGATTCTGCCTGTTATGATGTCTTATACATTCACATTTTATAATCGCCGCATAAATTTCGCTGTCAAACTGCTTATACAAAATCGAAAAAACAATCAGCTTGGACAAATCCATAACATCTTGGCGGTGGGAAACGAATTCCGGCATGGAAATTTCCATCTTGGAAATATAGCCCAAAAGAATCATGTCCTGCAGAGAGCCAGGTGAAAAAGATGTCATGCTCACGCCATGAGCCGAACGGTTATCTGCGAGTTTCAGATTCAAAAGCTGTTTTTTATGACTTAAAAAATGAGATGTGCCTTCTTCTGTAAGAATAATTTTCAGAGGCAAATCCAAAATAAATTTTTTCTTTTCAGCACACATGCGTTTGATAAAGCTCCTTTGCTTTACATGACTTTAACAATGCTTACAGTATACAACATTGCCGCCTAACTTGCAAACATATTATATGTATTATATTGTAGAAAATGAAAAATTCAAGTAAACTTTGTTTATGGGAAAAAAATTTCTGCTGAAAACAATGTGTTTTCTCTTTTTTTTTGCAGCAATCTTTACGCAGAATCTTTTTTCGCAAGAAAACATTGAATCAAACTTAAATATTTACACAACAAAAGAAATAGAAGATTTTTTAACAAAAAGTAAAATTTCATTTGAAATCCAAGACATTGCTCCGCCAAACGCCGGAAATTTTCCAAAAAATATTCTCATAGAAATTCCTGCTGATAAAAGCAACAAAGAAGATGATACAAACAAAAGCGGAATTTATGATGTATTTTTTGTCTTTAGCCAAGAATTCTTTTTAGAAAAAAAAGAGTTTATTGCAGACTTTATAAATTCAACTTACAAAAAAAAACTTCCATATAACTGTTTAATTTCATTTACTGCTGACAATGAATCATTTCCATTGCCTTCAGTTCAAGCTGCAAAAACAGCAACGGAAGAATTGGCAAAAAACATTTTTTCGTCAGAATCATCCTGTGCAATTTTAATCCGAAATGAAAAAAACGCGCCGCCTTTTATTTTTACAGAAGGAGCAGGAACAATTTCGCCGCAATGGATTGTACAGGCGCTCAAAAAGTCTTGCCTTAAAAACCAAAAGCCAATGGGAGTAAAAACTTCCATGCTGTACATATATAAGCCGCAGTACTACAAAAACAACAGACGGATTTCCGCTTTCCTAAAAAACGATATTCCTGCCGCAGAAATTCCGCTAGGACACACGCAAAAGGACGCAAACATACTTTCTGATATTCAGGACAATCTTATTTCCGCAAGAAGCCAAACCTGGAACAAGCATTACAATTTTATTCCATTTGGAATTTACGGACTTTGGCTTAATGAAGCGCAGCTGACTACAATATATCTTTTTTTTACAATTTCAGTACTTTTTTTTATATGCTTTTACTCGTTTACATACACAGGAAAAAACGAAGCGATTCTAAAAGATATGTCAAGAACCTGGTTTTTAATTCCAGCATATATAATTATAACAGCAGCATTTTTAACTTTGTTCCAGAAAGTGTTTTTTTTCACAGCAGAAAACGGAGTTCTTTACTTTGGACTGAAAATTTTTCCTACAGTGCTTGCAATGTTTTTGCTGGTTTTTGTGCAAATTTTGTTCAACTTTAGAATTTCACTTTCTGCAAACAGATTCCATGGAATTATTTTGAGCGCACTGAATGTCTTTATTTTTTCAGCGTTGGATTTGTCTTTAATGTTCATATTTATCATTGAATATCTGATTGTTTTTCTTTTTAGAAAGCGACGGTCTCTTTTTTTTAGCATTCCGTGCATTTTTCTGATGACAATTCCATTGCTTTGGATTGCAGCGTCGGTCTTTGTTGACATTGACCAAAGAAAAATTTCAAACCTTACCGACACAACTTTCTTTGAAAACCTGATTTTTTCATTTGCCATTTTGCCTTTTATTTTTCAGTGGATAAAACTGATTTTGGTTTCGCACATAAAAGAATTCAAGTCAAGCAAAAAAGTTTTATTTTTACAAGGAATTTTTGTTTCGATTGCAGGAGCTGGAATTATATGCGCAGTATTTTTTGCAGCCGCAAAATTTGTGCAGGGAAATTTTTCAGCCCCACAAAAAAAGCAGATGCAAATCATAGAAAATGCAGAAATTCATCCGGCAAAATTCCTTTGGTCAAAAAAAGCAAAATTCGATATTTTTGAAAACAAGCTGCAAATTGTTCCAGAAAATGAATTCAAAATACTAAGATGCTTTGCAACTTTTGAATCAAAAGAAGGATTTCCGTTTTACGAATGCAACTTTGACTACAATTTCATTTCAGAAAATAAAGTTTCTATTGAAATTCCCGATGCCCCGGAAAATGAGCTGAAAATTTTATTTATGTCAGAAAATGAACTTCAGCTAGAAGCGCAAATTGAGCTTTTTATAATGGACTTAAATGGAAAAATTATCCATTTTACTGAAAAAATCAAAAATGAAGGAAAAAATGCAAATGGAATTTGAAAAAGTTTTTCTTCATGTTGACCTTGATGCTTTTTTCGCTTCGGTTGAACAGCACGACCATCCTGAATACAAGGGGAAGCCTGTGATTGTAGGCGGAATTCCAGGAGACAGAAGGGCTGTAGTTTCAACGGCATCTTATGAAGCTAGAAAATACGGCGTACATTCTGCTCTTCCTTTAACGAAAGCAGTTGAACTTTGCCCGAACGCAATTTTTTTGCGCGGAAACCACAAACGTTATGCAGAAGTTTCGCATAAAATAATGGGCATTTTCAAGGAATTTTCGCCGTCAGTAATCCAGATGTCAATTGACGAAGCTTTTATTGATCTTACAGGAACTGAAAAGCTTTTTGGTCCGCCACTGGAAATTGCAAAAAAAATAAAGGCAAAAGTAAAAGAGCAAACAGGGCTTACAGTAAGCGTCGGAATTGCAAGCACAATGTACGTTGCAAAAATCGCATCTGGATATAAAAAGCCGGACGGAATTACATTCATAAAAAAAGGAGAAGAAGAAAAATTCATTCTTTCACTTCCTATAGAAAAAATATGGGGCATAGGAAAAAAAACAAGGGAACGGCTAAAAAATGCGGGAATATTTTCACCGGCAGATATTCATGGAAAGTCAATTTCTTTGCTGACTACTGTATTCGGAAACGGAATGGGCACATTTTTATATGATGCAGTCCGCGGCGGAAAAGAAATCACATTCGGCGAAGAAGCAAAGAGCCATTCAATAAGCGTAGAGCGGACTTTTGAATTCGATGTGGCAAACGAATATGCAATCGAAACTGCATTTATGGAGCTTTCTGCGCAATTAATCTGGAGAATGCGCACCGAAAATGTCAAGGCAAAAACCGTAAATATCCGAATAAGATACGAAGACTTTAAAACCATAACTGCGCAAGAATCTTCAGAAATTCCAGTTTTAAATGCAGATGATTTGCTTGAACGCTGCTTAAGAATTTTCAACAGAAAATATGAAAAAGGAAAAGGAATCAGGCTTTTGGGCGTTGGACTTTCCGGAATAGAAAACAGCGAAAAACCAACGCAAGCAGAACTATTCGACTTTGGGAACTCAAAAAAAGCAAAACTAGAAAAAGCCCTTTTTGAAATGGAAAGAAAAAATCCTTCCCTTAAAGTCAGAAAAGCGCGTCTTTTATCTACTGAAGCGGAGCAAAATAGCCTGTTTCGTCGCGGCCTGAACGATTAAGAAGATAAGTTTCAATTTCTACAGGCAAATATTTTCTTCCATATTCAGTCGCAAAAGAAGATGTATACTTAAACTGATACAAACCAGAAGGAATATCAACAATATCTTTTATCACCGTTTCCAAGCCTTCCGGACGATATATATAGTAAGAAGTTCCATTTGTGTTTCCTGTTATGTAAGAAATTTCTTCTGACGGCGAAGCTTGGGACAAAAGAACTGTGCTAAAAGAAATTGCATTGTTGTTAAGATAAGCTGTTAAATCTGAAAGAGCATACTGTGTAAATGTATTTTTTGAATCTCCAGCAGAAAGATAAATTATGCCGCGTTTTTTTTCAGCATTGACAAGTCCGTTTGCAGAAAGCCTCACAGCAAGATCCAGCGCAGGATTTTCAGTGTAAGAGTTTTTTAAAGCCTTTGCTGAAAAATCTGAAAGCTGAGACGGACTTCCTGAAAATTCTGTAACAGGAACTTTTCCTGCTGAAACAATCGACACTTGTCCATTTGCGTCCATTGAAGCTGCAAGTTCCCTGACCGCGCCAGAAAGCTGCTCTTCGTATTTTTTCATTGAAATTGAACGGTCAATGAGAATTGTAATGTCAGCAAAGTCATTGTTATTCGCCTCGCCCAAAAGCACAAAATTTTCAACTGGTCTTTTTCCTTCTGTTATAAGGAAATTTTGCTGCTTTAATCCAACAACAGGCTGGCGTTTTCTATTTTCCACGCGGACTTCAACAATAACTTCCGGGAAATTATCAGAAATCACACGCTCAAACTGAACAAAAAAACCGCCCACAAGTTCTGTCATTTTTGACATTACATAAATTTCATTTGCCTTAAAGTCAGTTACAATTATATTTCCGTTCCGATCCGAAACCGCACTTGTAATCAGGCTTTTTCCTTTTCCTGTAATGGCATTTTCAAAAACAGCCCCGGAAGAAAGCTCAACAGCATAAACTTTGTTTCTATCTGTAAGCAAAAGATAATCGCTGCCCCACTGCTTTAAACTTTCAGGACGCAAAAAAGTTCCGTCATTTACAAGAACTCCAAGGAAATTTCCAGCCTTGTCAAATTCGTAGATTCCGCCTTTCACGCTGTCTGCAACAAAAATTCTTCCGCCACAAACCGCAATTCCAGTTGGAGACTTGAAACCGTCAAAGCCTTCTGTTTTTTCACCGAAATGCAAAAGTCCGTTTCCGTCTGCATCAAAAACAACAACTCGTGCGTTTCCAAAATCCGTGGCATAAACGTTCCCAAAGTCGTCTTCTGCAAGATACTGAGGTCCCACAAACTGTCCTTGTCCTCTTCCTCGCGAACCAAAGTATTTTATAAATGAACCATTTTCCGAAAGAATTGAAATTCTGTCTCCTGCGCTCTCTGAAACTGCCAAATTTCCATTTTTTAAGCGGATAACATCCATTGGACGGTCAAATCCATTTATCGGTCCTCTATTTCTTTTTACCACAGTTCCGTTCACATCAAATTGAAGCAGCTCATTCGTGCCGTAGGAAACAACCCAAATGCTTCCATCGTGATTTGAAAGAGAAGAAACTGGCTGACTGTAAATGAGATTATTTCCATTCACATTAGGATAAGAGCCTGATTCCGTAAAACGCTGGGTAAATCCATAGTCATAGTCTGTAACACGCCGGTCGCTTACAATTTCAATTCTATTCTGAAGAAGAAGTCCGCCATAACCAGCTTCCTTGGCATAATTCCATTGCTGTAGCGCAGCTCCTTCTATTCCCGCACGGTAATACGCTTTTCCAAGCCAGTCAAGAACCAAAGGCTCGCCAGGCAAATATGAAAGAGCCTTTTCAAATTCAAGAATGCTTTCATTAAAAGAGCCTCTGTAATAGCTTTGAACTCCACGCCGGAATTCTTCTTCCGCAAACCCAGAATTCGCAGACCGTAAATTCCCAGCGCTAGCCGTATCTTGCAGATTTGTCTGCGCAAAGGCTGAAAATATAAAAGCTATAAAAACAAAAAATATTTTTTTCATTATTCTTCCGCCTTCTGAACTTCCTGAAGGTGCTCCATTATTATAGGGTTTGAACTGTCGGCTTTCATAGCGCGCTTTAAAAACTTTTTAGACTCTGAATAAAGTCCCATTTTATAATAAACCCAGCCAAGGCTATCAAGGCAAGCTGCGCTTTCCGGCAAAATATCTAGTGCTTTTTTGCAACAACTTAGCGCTTTTGCCAAATCTTCACCTTCGCAAGCAAGAACATAGCCCATTCCGTTTAACGCAGTAGGATTTTCGCTGTCATCTTCAAGGGCTTTTTCATAATAGCTAAGGCTTAAGTCAATTTTTCCCTGTTCCCACGCAACATAAGCAAGAGAAGCATAAACTGAAGCCGGCTTATATCCAGTGTCTAAAAGTTTATTCAATTCAAAATCAGCAAGTTTTTTTCTTCCGCTAAGACAATAAATAACAGCCAAAAGATAGCGGCACTGTAAAACTCTGTCCTTGTTCGAAGTGCTGTCCTTATCATAAGAAGCTGTAACTACCTGCTCGAGGTAAAGCAAAGCATCATCGTAACGCTTTAGCTTTGAATAGCAAAGTCCTAAATAATAAGCAAGCTCCACAGAATCCACTCCGCAATCATCTGGAAGTGAAAGAAAATATGTCAAAGCAGCAGGATAATTTCCTTTTGTATATAAAGAGATTCCTTCTTTCATATAGTTTTCTTCTGCCATTTTTCCGCCTTTTACAAATTAAAATCGCATTTTATAGAAGATATATCAGCATAGCTAGGCTCGGTTTCAATAACACTGACTGAAATAAAACCTTTTTCGCAGGCCTTAAAATCCGCAAAATCATTACCATAAGAATGGACACAGGCATCTCCTCCACACTTAGAAGTCATGCATCCATTTTCACATTCAGAAATCTCCAATGTTTCCCAGTAACGTCTTATGCAAGGAACTGTAAGCTTTGCGCCCTTGTAGCTTTTCATTGCAGGCGCATTCACGTTGACAAAATTTCTATAATATTTATGCATAGAATCTAAAATTGTAAGATTTCCGCAAAGAGAAATAAGCTTATCAAGATTTTTACAGGCAAAGTCAGCAAGATTTTCAAAGTACAAAGAGCCGCTTTTGTCGGATTCGTCTTTTGAGGCTGAATCAATGCTAAGGGCAATTCCCGGAATTCCAGAAATACAAGCCTGGCGAGCAGCACCACAAGTTCCAGAATAAACAATATCAGTTCCAATATTCGGTCCGTCATTTATGCCAGAAACAATTACATCGATTTTTTCTGAAATATATTCTCCTTTTAACGCAGAAAGCACGCAATCCACAGGAGAGCCTTCCAAATAATAAGAAAGGCAGCAGTTTTCTTTGTCCACCTTTTTAAGCTCCAGCGGAACAGCAACGTTCATTTGACTCGAAGCGCCAGACTTGTTGAATTTAGGAGCAACTATAAAAACATTGTGTTTTTTTGAAAAAGCCGCAGCAAGAAGTCGAATTCCTTCAGCATTAATTCCATCATCATTAGTAAGCAAAATATTCATATAAGGCGGACTCCATTCGCAGGCTTTACAGAATAGCATTTTGGAGAAAAGCCGAATATTTTTTCGTATTCTTCTAGTTTTTCCTTGTATTTTTCAACATCGCTGTCCCTTAAAATTGTATAAATTCCGCGACCAAAACCTTTTCCTGTTATTCGGCCGCAGTTTACAGGATTTCTTAAGTCATCTGGATTTTCATCAAGTTCATGGACTCTTTTTAAAATCCAGTCAATTTCAGGGCAAGAAATATCGTAATCACGCATATTCTGATGGCTTCGGTTAACAGAGCGCGCAAAAGAAGCAAAATCGTCTTTTTGAATAGCATTAACACAGTCAAGAACACATTTATGCTCATTCATTACGCATAAAAGCCTGCGTTTTGTATCTTCTGAAACAACGCTTAGAACTTCGTTGACTTCAGCTTTGTCTTCCTCGTACTGCCAGCCGCCCAAAACATTTGCCTTTCTTTCTTTAAGTTCGCCTAAAAGCAAAACATTCTCCGGCTGCATAAGACTGTCTTCATTCCAAGTTACGATTCTAGGCACAAGAGCATCAGTCAGCAAAACTGTTTTTCCTTTAAAATTGAAAGGAACTAGCTCGCAGGATTTTTTTGCGTAATCGGTCAGAACCAAATTATTTTCCTTTGAAAAAATCGCAGCAAAACTGTCAGCAGAATGATTTGCCGTTCCAAGAAAATTTTTATTCGCTCTTTCTATAACCTGAAGAATCTGGTCCTGGTTGCATTTTAAGCCGCAAAGTTCCCTTATAGCCCAGCAAGCGGCAACTTTTACAGCGGTTGTTATTCCAAATCCGGCAGAAGGAAGAATTTCAGAATAAATAGTAAAGTCGATTCCCTTTAATTCAAATCCGCCGCTAGAAAATCCGTACAAAATAGATTTTATTGAATTTGCCCATTTATCTTCTTTTTTTAATTTCAGCGAAGAAAGATTCGTATGCTTTTCATCTTCAAGCTGAACAAAATAAAATTTAAATGAAGAATCGTTTCTCAAAGATGCCGAAACATAAACAGGAAGATTTACCGCCATAGACAAAGTTTTATCTTTGAAGAACCAAGTATGTTCTCCAGCCAAATGGAATCTGCCCGGAGCAACCGCTACAACTTCCGGCTCCACTCCATATTCTTTGCGGTGCGCTTCTCTGACTTTTTCCATGATTCCCTTCCCGTTCGTGTTGATTTTTTCTATATATGACATTAAAATAATACAATGAATCAGCTGTTTTTACAAGTTTTTTGTGCAATCTTTTCTGGAGCAACTGAATCTATTTCTATTTCAAATGAAATTCTTCCGTTTGGTTCTCCTTTTACCGCGCTTTTCTGTCTTTCGCCCTTGTACATTGCAGTCTATAAATCAAAATCATACAAACAAACTTTCTTTCTTTTTTTTATACAAACACTTACGGTGCATTTGCTTTCAAGCTATTGGCTAGCGAATTTCCATGGATTTGCAGCATTCACGCTCGGAGCAAGCGCATTGGGAACTGCATTTCAAGGCGGATTTTGCGGAATTATAATGCACGTTTTTCCAAGCAAAATTTCAAAAACAAAAAAACTTCAGGAACAATCCGGCCTTTGCCCGTATCAAATTTTCAAGAGGATTTTATGGTTTTGCGCCTGCTGGATTTTATATGAATACATAAAATCAACTGGAGCGCTCGGCTATCCATGGGGAACGCTTTTCATGGCGGCTTACAGCTGGAAAATCTTTACGCAAATTGCAGACATAACTGGTGTTTGGGGAATAACATTTTTATACGCGCTTTTCTCTTCACTTGCCGCGGAAGTAATAATGAGATGCGAAAATTTCTTAGATAAAACACAAGCTAAAAATGTGAACAAACAGCTTGCCCAAGCCGCAAAATTTACAGCAGCAGTTTTTGCGCTCTGCGGAATTTATGGCGTAATTCAAATTTTAACTCCGCGCTGGCCTGAAAAACTTTTAAACGCAGTAATTGTTCAGCAAAATATAGATCCGTGGGAAGGCGGAGACAAAAAATCAATTGAAATTTCAAAGAAACTTACAAAAAAAGGAATCAGACAGCTTTCTGAGCAAGGAAAAGAAACTGATCTTGTAATTTGGAGTGAAGGCGTTCTTTCAAAAAATTTTCCAAAAGCTGCAAATTATTATTCGCATTTTCCGGAAGATGAAAGCCTAAAGGAATTTATAGCTAGTACGCAAACTCCATTTTTAATCGGCGGCGGAGTTTCCTTAGACCGAAAAAAAAGAAGAAGAACAAACAGCGCGATTCTTTTTGACAAAAACGGAATTTTTTCAGGATTCTACAGCAAAATTCAACTCGTTCCATTTGCAGAGCGGATTCCTTATGCAGAAAATCCAGTCATGAATTTTTTCATGAAAGATGTTGTCGGATTTTATTCAAGCCTAGTACCAGGATTTCAGTATGCACTGTTCAAAATTCCGCTAAAGGGAAACCAAGAATTTGAAACGCCGCTAGATTTCAAAAGAGAAAAATTTGCAGAAATAAAGCTTGATAAAAACGGAAATTCAATTCAAAAGGAAAGAATAAAATTTTCAGAAAACAATCAGGAAAATCCAATTTCATTCTTGAAATTTTCCACTCCAATTTGCTTTGAAGATTCATTTCCTTCAGTTTGCACAAATCTTTTCAAGCTCGGAAGTGAAATTTTTATAAACATCACAAACGATTCCTGGAGCAAAACAAATTCCGCGGAAATGCAGCACTTTATAGCTTCAAGCTATCTTGCAATCGAATACAGGACAACTCTTCTTCGCTGTGCAAATTCAGGATATTCCGTAGCAGTTGCCCCCACAGGAAAAATTTTATACGAACTGCCTTTATTTAAAGAAGATTCCATGGGAATTTCCGTTCCGATTTACAAAAGAAAAATTACATTTTTTTCAGTTATGGGCGACTGGTTTGCATACATTTTTATTTTCGCAGTATTTTTGTGCATAATTTTTTGCATATTAAAAGATAGCATTTTTGTGAACAGAAGAATAATAAGAAAATTTCTTAAAAAGATCATAAGGAAATTAAAATGAAAACCACTACAAGGTTAAAAATTATACGCGGATGCACAACAGTTTTCTTTGCTTCAATTATTTTTATCTGTGGATTTTTTCTAGAACTGAACATTCAAATTGCGGCGGCAGTTCTTTCTGGATGCATTTTAGGAGGAATTCAAGGTGCAGGCAGCGCAGGGATTTTTATAATCGCGCAATTTATTCTCAGCGGATTTTCTTTAGAACAAATAGGAAATTTCACAGCAATATTCGCAAGCACATTTATTTCTGGACTCATCGCTGGATCTCCATCTATAATAGAAGAAAAGTTTTCACCTAAAATATTTTTTAGAATACTTTTTGGATGCCTTATAGGATTTGTCATTTATTATTTTTTTGAAAGTTTATTCCATAAGAATCTTAACTGGATTTATTTTTTATCCGCCGACATTTTTAAATGCATTGGAATTATTATCTTTTCAATAGCAATTCGCCCAAAACTAGCCACATTTCTCTTTCCATCAAAAGAGACTGAAAAAGAAATTGAAGAATTAATAAACAAACTTAAATAACACTTGAAAGATTTTCAAAAATAGCATTAAAAAACTAAAAAAAATCAAAGACAAACTCCGCTTTGCTGCAAGGCAGATGCCATTGCGCGTTGCCAGTGCCACGGATGGGGAAAAGAAAGCCCCCACGGAGAGTCCGGGGGGGG
>NZ_DBKJ01000096.1:0-3920 GCF_002297325.1 Treponema sp. UBA753
TGCGCGATGTGATTTGCCACCTTGTTGAATGGCACAAGCTGCTTCTGAAATTTGTAGCAGAAAATATGAAAGGCGGAAGCGGCGAAAAATCCGAAAACAAAAAGCCTGCGATTGTGTACCAGTTTTTGCCCGAACCGTACAACTGGAAAAACTACGGCGACATGAACCGCGCAATCTGGAAGAACTGCCAGAATATTACGACGGAAAAAGCCCTTGCCGACTTTGCCGAATCACACAAAAAACTGATGGAACTTGCGGAATCCTTTTCCGACGAGGAGCTTTTTGCAAAAAAGCATTTCGCCTGGACAGGAACAACGAACCTCGGCGCATATTTTATCAGCACAACCAGCAGCCACTACGACTGGGCAATTAAGAAACTGAAGGCGCACAGAAAGATTGCCACGGGGAAGTGAGATGGATTATCAAGACAAGTCCGATAATGACATAAAAAGTACTTTTGGGAGATTTCCTTTCACAGGCTTTTTGCTTATGTTTTGAGTTGATTAAAAATGATTTTTTCAAGCTAGAAGTTGCCCTTTTTATGCATTCTGTAAGTTGTTCAATTTTAATATATGTCAGTTTGAATATAAAAAAACGACCGCAAGAAAAACTTACGGCCGTTGAATTAAACCTATTGGAGTTTCATGTAGATGATAATAGCTATTGAAAGCACTATCGGAATTCCAAACTGAATGAACCAGCGGAAACTTTTTCCTTTGCCTCGTACTATGATATTTTGTACAATGGCAAGAACCACAGGAATTATTACATTCGATGGAAATTGAAAAATCCCAAGGAATCTTGCCAATCCCACGAGATTGAACTTCATGCAGACTTTTGCCACAATCAGATAATAAATCATCCAGCCGATGGACATTACTATCGAGCGGAATATGAATGCGCCCACATCATCCCTGTAATACCACATTAACTGATAACGTTCTTCATCAATTGCGTCCTGTTCCTGCTGTCCTGATTCGCAATAGCATTTTTTTGAGCAGTATCCGCCATTCCATTTTAGCGGTCTGTATTCTCCACAGTAATTGCAATATCCATAATTGTTTTCTGACATAAAAAACCTCCTGTCATATTATTTACATTTTATGCATGTTATACTTATATTGTTCATATAATCCTAAACCAGTTAAATCAGTAATTGAGACTATAGAGCCGTCATCCGCAGTCGCAATCTCAAAAACACCATAGTATCTATGATGCGAATTTCGCTTTCCAGTTCGCTTTGTAATTTCGCCAGTATAATCGTCGATGCTAAGAAAAACCACTGTTGTTTTTCCTACGGCAAGGCAGCCCGAAAGATTTTCCTTGAGCCAGACGTTAAGTTCGTCAGAGAATGGAAGGCATCTATCAGGATTTGATTCAATTCTCGTTTTACAAGATTGAATTTTGTCCTGAACTTCGTTTTCTGCTATGGCATACATATAAACATGCCTCATTAATGATTCTTCAAGTTTGAAGTTTTTACTTGCCGAAGAGAATTCATTCGTTTCATTATTGTTAGTAACAGTCCATTCGACAAATGATTTTTTGTATTTGTCATTTCGTTTTACCGTATCAATTCCTATAAAAATTCCAAAACCAAGCACTGCTGCAACAAGAACAGCAGACAGAATAGAAACAATTTTATACCAAAGTTTAGGCCAGTGGTTCAGATGCCAGTTCCCGATTTTCCCAATCAGAATCTTGACTTTGCTGTTTGAAGCTCTATTTGCATGGAATTCGTCGAGCAAGGTTGTATATTCGGAGCAATATTCTTCAAACTGTGAACCAAACTGCTCAAGATTTGATGCAATTTCATCGTTTTCATAATTTTTGTTCATTTCTATTTTAAAATTCTTCCGGTCTATACCAAGCACAAAATTCTTGCAGAGAGCCTGTATTTTTTGTGTTGCTGTTTCCACCTTCTTTTTCGGAACAATAAATTCGCTCTTTGCTGAATAAGATAGTTTTGCGGAATATATATCATTTGAAGTCAAAGCAGTGACAATCCTTCCCTTGATTTTTTTCGCCTTGATTTTGCGTGCGGCTGAATACAAAATGCTTTTAGGTGTTTTTACAAACTGTTGCTTTTCATAAGTTTTGCCTTCTTTCTTTATAAGTTCCTCGAATTTTTCAAATTGTTTTCTGTAGGCGTTCTGAATGAAGAAAAGCCTTGAGAAAAGCTCGTCTTTTGTACCCTGCGACAATGTTATCTGGGAATTTTTGATTGTGCTCAAGAATTCAACGCTTTCGTTCATGAGATTAAGTTCGTAAACATCAAGAATGAAATCTTCGATTTTATTTGCAAGGACTTCTTTTTCGTTTTCCGCCTTTTCTAAGCAGGATTCAGCCGCATTCATTTGTCTCTTCCAATTGTCAACCTGCCCTTTATAGCGGTTTAATTCTGCTTTTGCCATAGCCTCACGCTTTTTTGCTTCATTATAACCTAGTCGGTCTACAATAATTTTTTGGCGAGGACCAGCACCTTTTCCGCCAGCAGTTTGCATACCATTAAACATGCCACTTCCATGCCACTCATTATCCTCATAATCCATGCAGGCATCCATATCTCTTTGAGCATCACTGACTGCCTGTTCCGCAGCGTCATACTGGTCTTTAACAGCATCATACTGGGATTTTTTTTCATCATATTCAGCCTGAAATTTTTGAATTTTCGCATCGATTTCGGGCATTACCGCATTGTTCCATTTTATTGCATAGTTTGCCGAAGCCTTTCCCACTGCATCAGCCGTTTCCTGCTCCCAACTAACGCACATTCCTTTCCAGGTTGCCAGAGCCGACTTCGCACCTGCCTCTGCATTTGATGCTGTAACCGACTGTTGCAGAACCGACAATGCACTTTGATTTACACTCATTATTTTGCCTCCATTTTTCAGCATGACTTATATCAGTAGTGAAATTATATGCTGAGAAAAGGAAATTTTTGCATGAAACCCTACAAGAAAGATTATGAAATTTTACATAAAAAATTGTGAAAAATTCACAAGAAGCGTTTCTTATATGCAAATCAAATCGCCAAAGCCCAAAATGATGCTCCTGACTGGCTCAAAAAGAGAATCCACTAAAAACTTCTACGAGTGCGACGGCTACAACAGCACCTACAAAACAGCGTTTATTCAGTGGGTTGAATAGTAGGGAAAAAAATCGACACATTGCGTACTGTATACATTTTTTCAAAATGCACTAAAACTTCATTGTAAATTTGCAGTACGGATAGTTTGAGCAGCCGTAAAATTTTCCGTATTTTCCGTTTCGGAGTTTCAGTTCATTGCCACATTTTGGGCAAATTTGATTTTTCGCTTTCAAGCGATTTTCTGTTACGGTTTTGTGAATGTTTTCAACGTGCTGCTTTTCGTTTTTTCTGTCCTGAATGTTGTGTGATTCAATCACCTGAATAATATCATAAACTTCTTTCGGCGAAAGATTTTCTTCCCTTGATTCATTTTTTATCGCCCGCAAAAGTCTTGTGTCATAAACAACAATGCTGCTTGCGGATATTTCCTTTAGGATTCCGCTTCCTGTAAAAACGACAATCGGCATAAACTTCGCGTTTGGAAAATCGGCAAGCAAATTTTTCAGCGCGTAAACGTGAGCCCAGTTTTGCTTTATGGGATTTCTGAACTGATTTTTTTCTTTGTAGATGACTTGCATCCAGTTTTCGGCGTTTTCATTTCCGAAAATCCAGCCTTTGTAGTTTTTCGTCTCAATCACGAAAATTCCGTAAACCGAAACAATAATATGGTCTATCTGAACTGTTCCGCCGTTTTTAGTCTGAAGAATAACATTGTTCAAGATTTTGTAGTCATTGTGATTCAGCAAATTCAGACGGCTTGCAACGCTGATTTCTCCGATTCTGCCTTTTATTTTTGCACGGTTTTTAGCAAGAAAAATGAAAAATGCAA
>NZ_DBKJ01000097.1:0-7338 GCF_002297325.1 Treponema sp. UBA753
GTTCTGCTGAATAAAATGGCTCAAATTTCCTAAGTCATCATATTTCATGTTTTTTGTGACGCAGGCAAGCGTCTGCTTTTGGTTCTGCGCTTTCTGGAAAAGCAGAATGTTTGTGTCAACTGTCGCGCTTTCAAAGACCTTTACGCCGGCAAAGTCTATAAGCTCCTTTGGATTTGCGTTTTTCGCAAAGAAGTCGCGTAGCTTTTCACCGTAGCCTGCGCGCATCCATTTGTTGGATGTGATAAAGCAGAGATGAGCGTTGTCTTTAAGCAGGTTAAAGCCGCGTTCATAAAAAAGGCAGTAAATGTCGCCTGTCTTTGCGAACGCCTTGTAATTCTGGTTTTCGTATAGTTTTGCAAGCTTTCCGCTGTTGTTCTGAAGCTGGATATACGGCGGATTTCCAATCACAATGTCGAATCCGTCCTCGATTCCGAACATCCAGTTCGCGTCAAAGAAATCGGCAACCGCGTTCTGGTCATAAGGATTCCATGAGGCAAGTTGTTTTGCATCTTCGTTATCGTACAGCCTGTCCTGTTCCAAAAGTTTTGCAAGTCGTTCGCGGCATTCTTTGTCAAGAGTTCTGTAGTGCATTTTTTCTTTTGCTGTCTGTGAGCTAAAATGTTTTGCTCGGATATTTTTTAACTCTTCACGTGTTTGGCTTACTCCGTTATCAAAAAGTTGAAGTGCCATATTTTCTTCTTTTTTAGAAATCTCAATCAGTGAATTTGCCGCCACAAATTTTGTCTCAAGGTTCGGCAGCGGGTCAAATCCGTAGTTGTTTTTTGCGTCGTTTCCTTTTTCCTGTTCGCAAATCAGCGTTATAAAGAAGCGGAGCTTTGCAATCTGCACGGCGATTGTCTGAATATCGGAGCCGAATATGCAGTTTTCAATCAGGTGCAATTTAAGCTCATAAAGACTTTGCTTTGAATCATAAGAAGAATCAAGTTTTCTTATTAAACTGACAAGTCTCTGCAAAATTCCTACTGGAAAAGCTCCTGAGCCACAGGCCGGGTCAAGAACCTTTATGCTTGTAAGCGCATTTAAGATTTTTCCATTGTCGTTGAATTTTATCTCGCTGGTGTTGTCATCAAAAAGCTGACTGAACTGCTCGCTTGAAATCTTAATGCTGTTTTCCAGATAATTTTTTATGGATTCATCCACCATAAAATTCACAATTTCGCGCGGTGTGTAAAACGAGCCGGAATCTTTGCGGGCAGTTTCGCTTGTTTCCGGGTTGTATGTTCCAAGAAGATTCTCAAACACTTTTCCCAGCAGCTCCGGGTCAAGGGCAACCTGCACATCGCTTGGAGTATTTTCTTCTACTGTAAAATTATATCTGTTTAGGATATGAACAATTCCCTCGTGTCCATCTTTTTCTTTCTGGAAGAATAATGCGTTCGGAATAAAAGCCCGCCGGTCTTTTTCTCGGCTGAAACCGTCATTGTAAATCTGAATATTGTTTCCATTTTCAGAAGTTTCAAGCTTGTCAAGACACTCAAAAAGTCCGCCGTTCAAGAAAGGCACTGAACTGAATAATCTGATTATTTCCTCATGGCTTACTTTGAAAAATGATTTTTTGTTGTCGTCCCTGTATAAAGTCTTGATTCCGTATTGCAAGTACGCTTTGTCGTCATCTGTAAAACCGCGCTCCGCAATGGCTTTGTTCAAAGTGGCAAAAAACAGGTTTTGGATGACCGCATTGTAGTAGTTTCCTTTTTCTGTGTTTTGAGAATCAAAATCTGACAGAATTTCTTTAAGTTCTTGCTCGTCAAAAATCCAGGACGGAATCAGGTCTTTTTGTTTGATAAACCAGACGAACATTAAACGTGTTATAAGTCTTATAAGGTTTGTCTCGTTGTTTTTGTCAGTTTGTTTTACGCTGCTTCCTTTTCCTTGCGGGTAGGTGGAAAGTTTGCAGGCCCAGGTGTACCAGCTGAACAGTTCCTGATAAAACTGTTTTGTAAGGGCTTCCACACTGAATGCATTTGTCAAGTCAGATAAAAGAATTGTCTCACCTTTATTCTTTTTACTTTCAAGGTCATTAAAACGCTCTGATATAGTCCGTGCAGGATGCTCTTTTCCTAAAATATATGTGTATCTCTTTGCGGAAGTAGAATCTTTTGAGTTTGCTCTTTTTTCAACATAAGAAAACCGCCATTCCTGATTTTCCACATTCTGGTGATGGAAGATTATCAGCGCGCCTTCAAACTGATTTATATACTGGCGGACAATTGCCTGAATTCCAACCTTATTGTTTTCAAGTTTTTTGTCATCTCCAACTGTTATGTCAAATACTTTTAACTCGCTGCCAAAAAAATCAAAAGAAGCCGCGTGGCGAATTTCTGTGATGTTTGAATTTTCAGCTTTTTGGCGGACTTCTGGATCATTTGTAAGAATATCATAGCCTTGTTCATAGTCACCAAAAACAGGAGATAAAACCTCCTTCAAAAAATTTTCAATTCCGCACCAGTCATTTTCGAAAATCTGTCTAAAGTTTGTCATTTACTTTTCCTCTGTTAGTAATAGAATCCTGCGAAAATATAGGCTTCGCCATGCTTTTGTGTATTTGCAGCTGTTATATTTCCAAGCTCTTGTTTAATCATATTTACAATATCCTCTGGAGATACAGGAATAAGCAGCTCATCAGGTTCTCCAAGTTCGGTAAGGAGCTTGTCTAATCTCTTTGCCAGAGTTGTGTTGCCCGCTTTAATTGACTTCATTGCTTGCCCGATTAAACTCATGGATTCTTTTGGAAGCTTTTGGCTGTTAATCCATTCATTTGCTCTTATAAGCACATTTGAAACAACAGTCTTTGCGTTTTTAGCCTTGCTCAGCTTGCTTTCGTATACATGATAAGCGTCCATCGCAGCCTTTCTTTTTGATTCAATATTTTCGATTGTGTTAAAAGCAGCCTCAGCCGTATTTGACGTGCATTTGCAGGAATCGAACATATCCATGTAGTTGATAACCTGAGCCTGCAAATCCTTTGCAACTTTTACATAGACACAGCCGTATTTATTTTTTACTTTTATTGCAAAATAAGTGTTTCCTTTTTCATCTTGCAAAAGGGGGGCAAGGCTTTTTTCTTCTGCGCTTTCAAGTTTCTGAATAAAATCATAGCGCTCAGGATTTGAATCTCTATATTTTTTTAATTCAGCAATGTATTTCTCTTGCGGACTTTCCTCGCCGTCAACAATTGTCTCAAAATTTCCTTCAGAAAGCTCCTCTTCCTGGCTGAATATTTTTGCGTCCTCGCCAAACATTGTGTGGAAAGACTGCAATTTAGTGTAAGCATTCTGCACAAGATTTATTTGCTCGTCTCCCTGGCTTGAAGGATAAAAGTTATAGACATAAATATCCTTGTTTTCACTTCCGATACGGTTTACACGGCCGATTCTCTGAATAAGCCGTGTGGAATTCCATGGCGTGTCATAATTCAATATTGAATTTGCCCTGTGCAGGTTAATGCCTTCGGCAAGGACTTCTGTTGTGATAATTACATCGTAGTCATTCTTCTGTTTTTCTTTATCATAGTTTGCATCAAAATTTTCCCTGATAATAGGCTCTTTTTCGTCACGGTTTGCGGCAGTAATTACAAGAGGTTCTTTTCCTGTGATGTTTTCCACTGCGCGGCTTAAGGACTTGACCGTGCTGATTGCTTCCGAGAAGATTACGAGCTTATGAGGCGTGTTTCTTTCCTTGCAAAAAAGGCCTGAACTTTCTTTTAGCGCAGATTTGAATCTGTCAAATTTAGGGTCGTAGTCGTTTTCGTTCCAGCGTTCTACAAGGTCGTTGATTTTCGCCAAATCAGATTTCAAATAATCAATATAACTTTTCTTTTCATCTCCAAAGGTTTTAAAGTCAGAACAATTATACTCAGCATTCTGATTTTTTTGATTTTTGCCTTCTTTGTTGAGCTTTTTGATTTTCGCTCTTATGTCAGCAAAACAAGATTCAATAGTGATAATTTTATCAGGATTTTTTGCCTGCTTTTCCTTTATGTTCAGTTCCTTGTTCACATCAATTTGAGGACAAATAAAGATGGCGTCATTTTCCCACATAGTAATCATATTTTGTGTGTATCTCTGAAAGTTTCTCAAAGATTCCTTAAAAGCTTCAAAACTGCTTTCAAGCCGCTTTACAAGAAGAATCTGCATAATTCTTGCAAGCTGATTAGAAGAACGCTGGGCAGTCATGTTTCTTCCGGAATAAATCTTTTCATATTTGCTGTTAAGAAACATTGTAGCCCTATAGCGGTAATATCCAAGACCTTCTGCCGCAAATGGATTTTCTTCTTCGGTTTTTGGGGCAATCATATTCATCGTGTCTGAAAAGAGCTGGGCAAGTTTCTTGTCCATAGTGTAGTAAAGATTTTCAGGACCATGAACTTGAGGAAATTTCAAATCATCAGAATAATGCTTTTTAATATCTGTTCTCGTGCGTCTAACAAGAATGTCGCTTAAAACTTTTTCGCGGACTTCTTTTGAAAGTTCAATCAGTTCTTTTTTTGTATTTGCGGCGGAGTCAAAAGAAGCTTGTTCAATGCCAAATACCTGTTTCTTTGAATGGATAATTGATTTGTATTTTCTGTTTATTTCTGCAAAAAAGTGTTCCAGGTCGCGGCCTTCAACTTTCTCAAAAGAAGAATTTTTTGGCTCATGCTCAAAAAGATAAATCTGATTTTGAATGTCGCGCGGACTGTTGTTCTGCATTGTTGCGGAAAGCAAGCCAATGAACGGATAATAACCGGTGCGGGCATTTACGCTTTCAAGATATTCTGAAAGAGCAATATACATCTCTGTTCCAGAATTACGGAATTTATGGCTTTCATCTATTATTACAAGACCGTAGTTTTCAGCGGCAGAAGAGAATGTTTTCATTTCCGGCGCCATTTCTTTTACTGCCTGTTTTTTAACTTCAGAATTTAGAGAAAAATCATTATCTTCTTCAATAACATCTTCTGCATCGCTTATTTCTTCCTCGGAAAAATCATCAGAAAGATGATTAAGGCTTCCTGTTGTCAAGAATCTTACATGCTCTTCAATCTTATCTGTCTGCTTCTTGTCGAATTTTTTAATTGTATCCACCCAGGAAGATTTTATTGCCGGCGGAACGATAATTAAGACTTTATCTGATTTTTTCAAAGACGCGGAAACGTCTATAAAATATTTTATGATTAAGATACCTACAATAGTCTTTCCAAGCCCTACAACATCTCCTAGAGCAAAACCTCCATGCTGAATCATATAGAAATAGCATTGCTGGACGGCATTAAGCTGATATTCCAGCGGTTTGATGTCTTCTGGCAAATATCCTGTCAGAATTGACTTGAAATTTGCGTCTGTTATCATGCCGAATTTGTCTTGCAGCAGTTTTATGTAGTTCTCGTAAGGCGTAAGATTTTTAGAGGTAGCAGATTCTGACTTTAAGACAAAATTCTCTTTTGCTTTTGTTCCTACAGGCGAATTGCTAAGTTCAACAAAAAACTCTTTTGTCCAGTCACCAGAAAGATTCCATTTTTCATTGAACCAATAATAATGTCCTTTAGACGGGTCATTTTCATCAGGTCTAGGTCTTGCATTAATATGATAATAGTCATTGTCAAGATAATTAAGCTCAGAATTTCCTTGCAGACCGTTTGCTGTAAAGTTACTGCTTCCAATTATTCCATAATTCGTTCTATCTGTGCCCTTAAAAATATAGCATTTTGAATGGAAGAACTGCTTTTCATCATTCTCATTTACATTGAAAATATGAACCTTAATTTTAGGATTATCTTCTGAGCAGTAGTCAATCAGCATTTTTGCCGCTTTCTGGCATTGCTCGTCATTCGTTTCGATGTTCTGCAAGTCTATTTTTATATAGTCCTGCGGATATTTCTTTGCTGAATTATATGCGGAAGCAGTCAAATCTTTTTGAAAAACATTAGGGTCTTTACCTATCAACAGTCTTAGTTTTGTTCCGTCTTTTTTCAGAAAAGATTTTAGAGAATCTGTTATCAAAGCCGTTCCTTTCAAATCCCAATAGCCAGTAGCAATACAGATTTCTTTTACTTCCGGGCGGCAAATTATTTCATTCAATGTATCAACAAGTTTTAAATTAGGAGAATTGTCTAAAAGCGTATTGCTAAGCATTTATGCGTTCCTGTTCTGTTTGTGAGAAAATTTTCCATGATATTATAGCACAGATTTTATTAATTTTTCGCTTTGACTCTGAAATCTTTTTCTATACAGTTTGAACTCTATTCCTCTTCAAGCCGGAAGTCTTTGTTTGTTGAACGGCAGTGCAAAAACAGTCTATACATCTAAAAAAATCGTCTAATTAGCTTTTTCAGGGGATAAGAGGCAAGGGGAAAATATATCCAGTATGTTAGGCAAATAAAGTAACTATATTTTAAAATAAAGTAACTATATTTGGAAATATAGTTACTTTATTCGGGTAACTTAGTTACTTTATTTTTAGCTGTTGTAAAAGCATCCGGCTGATTGTCATGTTGTGTCTAATAAGCTTTGAATGTCATTGCCGTGCCACGACACCGCGTTTTTTTGTCATTCCTGTGCCCCGACACAGGAATCTATCCGCACACCAAACTCGTTTATCAATCTCTAAGCAACTGTCATTGCCCGGCTTGACCGGGCAATCTGCTTTTAAGGAGATTATCGGATCAAGTCCGATAATGACAAACTATTGACAGTCCGATAATGACAAACTGTTGACAGCCCGATAATGACAGTAAAGTATAAAAGTTTACATTCGCTTTAATTATTTCCACTTAAACGTCGCAAGGCCGATTATGTAGATTGCGATTATGCAAAGCGGAACAAAGTACGCGAATACTGGCTTCATCCAGTTCTTCACTTTGAGTCCTTCGCCCTCGTTCGCTTCCTGAACGAGTTTTTCCCAGCCTAAGCCGAATCTGCCGCTGCAGCTGAAAACTGCGAAAACAAGCGCGCCTAGCGGAAGAAGGTTGTTGCTTACGATAAAGTCCCAGAAATCAAGCCACGCCGAGCCTTCGCCGAACGGATGAAAATGAAGCACGTTGTAGCCGAGAGCAGTTGTGAGCGCGATTAAGAAAATGCCTGTTCCGCAGATTACGCAGCCTTTCTTTCGCGACCAGCCTGTCATCTCGCGCACGCACGCAAGAATATTCTCGCAGACGGCAAGTTCTGTTGAGAACGCCGCGAACACCATAAAAAGAAAGAAAAGGCTTCCCCAGATTCTGCCTCCTCCCATGTTGTTGAAGACGGTTGTCATCGTGTTGAAAAGAAGCGACGGCCCTGCGTCAACCGCGATTCCAAACGATGCGCACGCAGGGAAGATTATCAGTCCTGCCGTAAC
>NZ_DBKJ01000106.1:0-8195 GCF_002297325.1 Treponema sp. UBA753
TTGCTACAGATGGTTGTGCTCGACTTTCGACCTATTCATTTGCATTTTTGTTCGTTCAGCATTGTGAATTTGCGGAAAAACTGGAGTCTGCTTAAAATCTGATTCAATATTTCCGTCAAAAATCTTTATACATCTGTTAGCGCTAGCTCCAATCGATGGGTCGTGAGTTACAATAACAATTGTTGTGCCGTTGCTGTTTATTTGCTTAAAAAGATTCAGAACTTGAATTCCTGTTGCGCTGTCTAAAGCGCCTGTCGGTTCATCTGCTAAAATAATTTTTGGGTTGGTAACAATAGCTCTAGCTATTGCGACACGTTGCTTCTGACCACCAGAAAGTTCCATAGGCCTATGCTGCATTCTGTTCTGCATTTGAACTTGATTCAAAGCCTTTTCCGCCATAATTTTTCGCTCATTTTTTGATATTCCCTGATACCTCAGCGGAAGCATAACGTTTTCCAAAACCGTCATTGTTGGCAGCAAATAATACTGCTGAAAAACAAAACCAACTGTTAAATTCCGCAGAACAGAAAGTTCTTTTTCATTCATTTTTGAAGTCTGCTTTCCGCAAATCTCTACAATTCCAGAGGAAGGACGGTCAAGGCAGCCAATCATATTCATGCAAGTGGATTTTCCAGAACCTGAAGGACCCATAATAGAAACAAATTCGCCTTGCTCAATAGAAAAGCTTATGCCTTTTAAAGCGTAAACTTTTGAAGATTCTTCCGCTCTGCCAATTTTGTAAGTTTTTGTTACGTTTTCCATTTTTATAACAGTCTGGCCATTCATCGCGGACCGCCTGGACCTGGCATAACATTCATTCTTCCCGGATCTCTTTCTTTGCTGCTTGCAGAGTCTGCATGCACAGAACTTTTTTTATAGCCAGAAGGCCTGTTCTTGCTCAAAACTTTCAGCACTTCATTTCCGCTTAGTCCGCTTTCAACTTTATAAAAATCATTGCCATAAGCAGAAAGCTTTACAAAAATTTTTTCGTCGCTTGAAATTTCTTGAACAAAAAAATTACCATTTTCATCTTTTGCAACAGCTTCTTTTGCAAGAACTAGATTTTCTACAGGAGCGGTTATAATAATTTTTCCTGTAAAAGAATAGTTCGGAAGAATCTGCTTAGGATATTCGTCAATTCTTATAGTTGCCATTACAATTGTTGCCCCGCGGCTTGTAACAGAACCGATTGCGGGCCAGCTGACAACATAGCCTTTCACAACTCCTTCGTAAGCGGGAAATTTAAATTCAACTTCCTGTCCTACTTTTAACTTTGAAACATCAGTTTCTGGAATTTCAACTTCCGCTGTAAGATAGTCAACGTTTACCAAAGTTCCCACAGAATCTTTTGCTTCCATTGAATCTCCTTCAGAAACATCAATATCGGCAATAATTCCATCAAAAGTCGCGCAAACTTTCCGGTCTTCAATTTTTTGCAGAAGTGAAAGCCGTTCTTTTTGCTGAAGCTCCAATTCTTTTTTAGAGCCGCTAATTTTTGTAGAAGCCATATTGTAATCAAGCTTTGCAAGATTGTAGTCTTGCTCTGTGGAATCAAGCTGAATAATTATATCTCCCTTTTTTACCTTATCGCCTTTTTTTACGTAGACGCCAAGCACAGTTCCGTCGCTTTTTGCTTGAAGAATTTGTTCTTCCGCTGCAGAAACGGTGCCGGCAATTTCGATGTTATTTTCATATACTTCTTTTAAAATGGCAATTCCTTCTGCGCCTTCTTTTTTAACTGCTAGGCTTTTTCTTGCTATCAGAAAAAAAAGAGCTGCAAAAACTGCAAGCAGTGCAAGGATTGCAATAATTTTTTTATACGCTTTTTTGTTTTTCATAATGATTCCTATAATTTATTCACAAAACAAAAGCTTTGTTTGATTATTAAAGATTATTAAATCAATTGCATTTATTAAAATCTTTATGCGGTACAATTCTTTGTTTGCGGCGCTGCTGTTGTATTCGCTTTCCGTTATAATTCCTTCTTTTAAGTATTTAGCCAAATCATTTTCAAGAGATGAGTACAAACCAAAAGTGTGAATGTTTGTTTCTTTTTGCCAATTTATGTCGGCAAGTTCTGTTTGGCAATCAACCAGGTCCGTTTCGTAGTCGTCTAAGGCGGACTCTAAGGCAAGTTTTTCTTCTTTTAAAGTGATTTGCGTTTTCTTTTTTGAAATATTATTTGTAAAAAATGCGGCAGGATTTACAGAAGCACTAAGCGTGTAAACTGGATTTTTATTTTGGCTGTCAACAGGAACAGAAATTCCTCCGGCAACATTAATTCCTTTATAGCTTGAAGAAAGGCCTGCATCAATTGTGTCAGGATTTTTGCCATTTGCAGGAGCTGCATTTGAATTTTCAAAAGTATAACCCGCATTCGCACTTAAAGAAAAAGATTTTTCCGCTTTAACTTGAAGTTCTGCCATTTGAATATTCCAATTTGCCTGCTCAATTTTTTTATAGTTTTCTTTTTTAAACGAAAGAACATCCACAGAGTCTACTTCAGGAATTGAATTTGGTAAAAAATCAAATGGATTTGAGCCCTTTTTGTAGTCAGAACCACATTTTGAAGCAAAGACCGCAATTTTATGCTCAAGCTGACGGACTTTTGTTTCTACAGTGTGACTGTCTGAAAGAACTTTCATTTGCGCTTGCCTGTAACTTGCAGAAGTTTTTTCAAATCCCTTTGACTTTATTTTTTCAAATTCGATTGTGTCGTCGTATAAGTCGTTTTTAGCGGAAACAATTTCGCTTGCGCTTGAAAAAAGTTCTTTTAGCTCCTTGTAAAATTCAGTTTCTGATTCAACCGCTCTTTCTTTAAAAGCCCTTTGCGCTTCAAGAAGGGTTCTTTGCGACTGCAAAGCAGTTATTTTTCTTTTTAATCCTGAAGATGAAAAAATGTCCGCAGAAATAGAAATTGCTGTATCCGTTACAGTATTTGTTTCTTCACTGATTTGAACTTTTGAAGCCCCTTTTAAAGAAAGATTCGCCGCGAACGGCACGGAAATTGTGCCTGAAGGAGAAAAAGAAACTTTAGAGCCTTTGTCATTTGGTTGAAAAGAAACGCTGCCCGAAGCAAGTTGGACGGAAATTCCATTTGAAATCTTTGTTTCCTGGTTTGAAAGCTGTGCTTTTTCAAGTTCAAGGGCGAGTTTTTTTAATTCTAAGTCATTTTCTAGCCAAAATTTTAAATTTGGCTGGGCGTATTGAAAAACGGAAAAAAATAATGCAAATCCCGCCCAAACAAAGATTCTTTTTGCCATACTATAATTAAAATACTGCTTTATAGAAAAAAGTTACAGTCAAAAGCAAACAGCCTGAAAAGTTTATAAAAACTCCAATGGTATACCATTGGAGCAGGTTGACTAATCTGCTCCAAACGCAAAAACACTGCTACGCACGTTTTTGCGTTTGGAAAGAACAACCAAATCGAAAATTTAAATTTTCACATCAGTTTTTTTACAGGAGAAAAAATGGGAAAAACAACTGTAACACCGGGAAATCCGTACTACGGAGAAGGCGGAAGAATGCCTTCTACAACTGGAAATCCTAGCGGCGGGCAAAGAGGAAACAATCCTCCGAGCAGTGGAAGTTCAAGCGGCAGCAAAGGCTCAAGCAGCGGAACTAGAAAATAAGCAGATGGGCAACCTATAAAGCAGGACACTATTTGTGCTTGCGGCTTTATAGGTTGCCTTATTTTTTACACCACAAATTAATCTAAAACAGACATTATCAAATGGGAGAAATCAAATGAAAACAATAAAAAAAGCAATCCTAATTTTGGCATCGGTTATTTCATTGTCAGTTATATGCGGCTGCAAAGATGGGGAGTATACTAGAGAAGAATCGCCTATTACTGTTAAGCTCATATATGAGAATAAGTGCTATCCTATAGGACGTTTTGAAGTGAGCAAAGACGGAACTAATCGGTATTATATAATAGCACGTGAATACAATGATATCGTCAACGGAAGGATTTACATCTATTACAACACTACTGATGATTTAAAATCCGCTAGCAAACTTGGCACTGACTTCGCTAAAATCGATACTGAATTTCTTTTAAAATTATCCGCCGAAACCCAGAATATTGGTACATATTATTTTTGGGGATACGTTGCAAACTACGATCCAGAGACACATTATGAATTGTATGCAGACCCAAGAAAAAGCAATGTAACACCCGAAACCTTTTCATACGAATTCAAAAATGAAATTCCATGCCCAGAAAATTTGAAAGTCAAATATTCAAGTGAAACATTGAACAAAATTGTGGTAACTTGGGATTCTGTCAAATTCAATTCCTATGGCGGAAGATATTATCTTTACACCAACACGGAGAATGATATTTCCTCTGCAGAAAAAGTAAAACATAAAAAAAATACATTTTCTTCTGACGAACAAGACTATTTTGATTCATATGAAAAATTAATATATGAACAGGTTCTTTTGGAAGACAAGCCTATTTATTTTTGGATAAAAGTTTATAACAACGGTTACAGTGATTTCAGCGAACCTGTTTTTTTAGACTTCAAACATAAAAAGCCTGATAATCCTACAGAATTTACCGTAACAAGGGATTCTTACAATTTAAATTTAATTGTAAAAATAGAAGAAGCATTTCCTAAACCAGAATACTATAAAATTTATTATGCAAAAATAGATAATTTCGCAAAAGCAAAACTAAAGGCAGTTCAAAGCAATGATTTTAAATATACAGATGAAGAAGAACTTGGACGCTATGAATTCGGATCTACCGAGTTTGAATTTGGCAAGACATTTTATTTTTGGATAAATGCTGCTGACACACCTGATGAAGATGCAAATCCTGAAACTGAAAGTGAGCTTGTCGGACCTGTTTCTATGACATTCTAGTTAAATCATTTCATCACCAGAATGGCAACTGCATTTTGCTCCATTGCCATTCCTCGTCTTGACCTGCAATATTTGCAAAGCAAACACTGTCAGCAATTTATTGCAGGTCTATTTTTTTCATCTTCAATAAATTCCCCTAGTTTTTCACAAGGCTTAGGGATTGTAGTGGGCGCGAAGCGCGTATTTTTTGCTTGCAAAAAATACCGGCCGCAAGGCGAGCGGAGCGAGAGCCACGAAAAGCCCGACGGCAAAAGTTCGTTCACGAAGTTTTGCCGGAAGCCCCAAAAAAAAGAATCTCAGAAATAAAATCGATTCTTTTAAAATCTCGTGATATAATTGAATTATGGGAGTTGCGCATGATGTACAATTATATGACATTGAATGATGGCACAGGAATTGCCCATTCTGAAATAATCAATAAAAACGGAAAAGAGTGTGTAAAGGTTTATTTTGAACAACCTGTCGAAGGCGGTTTTAATTCAGCAGAATGTTGGCTTCCAGATTATACCTGGACAAAAAAGCAGGGTTTTTCAGATGAACGCATTGCATATTTTCAAGATTTTTTAGAGAGCACTGCACATATAATTATTCAGTTGGCTCGTTCTGGAGGATTTGAAAATGCCTCAGGTTTTTAAAATTGGTTGCTATGTTGTTTTTATGTGGTTTGCGGAATCTAATCCTTTAGAGCCGATTCATGTTCATGTATGCGAAGGAGTTCCTTCTGAAAACGCCACAAAAATTTGGATTACAAAAGATCATCGGACGCTTCTTGCTCATAATAAATCAAATATTCCTTCCCATAAATTAAATTTTATAATGAAAACCATAGAAGCTCGTTCTTTTGAAATTATTGAAAAATGGAAAGAGTATTTTGGCGAAATAAAATATTACTGCTAAAACATTCAAAATTCCCTACCCTTGTCTATAATCAAATCATTATTTAAACGATACCGAACCTGTTTTTTTGCCAATATCATTTTTCATATTAACTTTTTTTCGAGAGGTAATTTATGAAAATGGTGAAAAAGTTGGCTTATTTGGCATGGCTTTTGTTGGTGGGAGCTGTGTTCGGGGTGTTTTTGGCGGGGTGCCAGACGGACAGTTCTGGTTTTGACGACAATAAAACTGAAAATCCTAGCGATAATCCAGCGGATAATCCTTCTGGAGAAAATGAAATCGGGTCGATTTTTGGTGTTTACACAAATCCGCAGACTGGCTTGAAATATGCTTTTAACGAGGATGGAACTTATTCTATCAGCAAGAATAACACTCCTATTGAAGATGGAACTTTTACAAAGCAGAATGATGTAGCTTCTAACATCCGCGGAATTGGTCAACTTGCAAGAGCTATGCGAGAACCAAGTGCAAGAAGTGTAAAATATGGATATTTGCTGACTCCTAAAAATATGGGCGGAGCAAAGGCAAACGAAAAAAATCCAGGAAATTCAAAAATCACTGTAATTAAGACTGAAAATCCTGGCGCAATTTTTGGAAATACTCCGATGTTCACAGAAAGCGATTTAAAGGAAATTGCCGAAAAACCGGCTGTTACAGTTTGGATTCAAGCGGAAAATCTTCCAGTCGTTTCTTACAATGTAACTTCTGACACAACTGTTGAAAAAATTGCGGACGCTATTTCCGCAAAGAATGAAAACGGACGCTGGTTTAAATACTATTTTGAAAATTGCTCTGGAATTTCACTAAATGTAAATTATGGAAGCGACTCGAAGTCTTTTGATGTGGCAAATTCCACTGTTTATATTTCAAAAGCCAAAACGATTCTTACAGAAAAACCAGAAGATTTTGCCTTTGATGAAGATTACAAAAGTTCTTCTGAAAAATTATATCTGATGGGAACTTTTGCTTATCAGAATGAAGATGAAAATGCAGAACAACTTCAGTGGACAGCAATAGATGGATTTAATGATTTTAAGGAAATTGACCAAAATATTTACAAGCTGAGCATGTATCTTCCGCAGAATATCTACGGCTTCAAGATTTCTATGACAGGTTTCGCTTATGATTATTGTATTCCTTTTGATGTTAAAGGTTCTGTTCCAAAAAATGAATGGTTCAATATTGTAAAAAGTCTTTATAGTGAATGGTATGGAAAAAATGGAGCACTTGCAACTGGAGGCGGTTATTATAATTTCTTCCTGGATTTGTCTGATGTGGCAGAACCTGTTATGCTGGTTGCCACAGATGAACAGAGTGATAAGGTTGTTGAAGATGCGAACTTGTATGTTGTTGGCGATTTTACAGGCTGGAAATTCGATGAAAAATATCAGCTTGCAGAAACTGCGGCAGGAAGCGGAATTTATTCTTTGACAGAATCTGTTGAAATTCCTGCGGCAGAAGATGGAAAACCGCAAGGCTTTAAAATTTCTGATAAAACCTGGGGTGCAATGACCGGAGAATATGGTGAAGCCTGGACAAGAACAAATACAGGAACAAATATCGAGCTAAAAGAAAATCAATATGTTGATGTGGATGAAACCTATGCAACAAAAACACAAAATAATAATCTTGAATACTCTTTTGACGGAACTTACAATTTTTATCTAAATGTAAAAACTTCCCAGCTAAAAATTGAAAATGCAAACGGCTCTTCTACTCCGGATCAAAAAATTGCAACAATTTATTTTTATGATTCAGATGGAAATTTAACTGGCAAAACGCATAACGCAAAAGTTGGAAGTCAGATTACAGAAGAAATCTTAAACAAATATTCCTCTGAAAGCGATATTTTTGGCTGGTATATCAAGGACTCAAATAAAAAACTGGATTTGCCGTTCACAATCACTTCTGACTTGGATATTTACCCAAGAGTTGCGACAACACTTGCTGGCGGTTGGGTAGAAAATTATATTGGTGAAACGAATGTAAGTCCTTACAAGTTTTATGAGTGCGAAATAAAAGGACACGCTGTAACAGAACTGAACGGCTGGACTAATTTTGCAACAGGAAGCGCTGATTCATACGGCTCAAATGAATTTAAGGTTTCCGCAGATTCAGATTTTACAATTCAGACTATTTGCTACGCTTATAGTTACAGTTATGCTGAAATGTCCCTAAAAATGGAAAATTCCGCAAAAGTTCTAATTGACACTGTTAAATTCTATCCAGTTGAGTCATTTGCAGATGAATCTGAATACGGTCTTTCTTACGGCAAAGACTTCAAAAATTGGAAAACTCTTGTAGCTTCAGAAGAAACAGGAAATCTGGAATATACATTGACTTTAGCCGCAGAAGAAAGCATTACAGGAAAATTCTATAATTTTACCCACGACATCAATCTTCTTTACAATTCAATAGGATAT
>NZ_DBKJ01000106.1:8263-12741 GCF_002297325.1 Treponema sp. UBA753
GCGAATATGTCAATACATTTACAGTGAAAAACACAACAGACAAAACTTTGGATGTTACATTTTCTATGAGTCCAACAACACTGAAAGTCAGCCTGCTTTTAAAAGATTTTATTCAACAGATTGAGCTGGTTGGCAACTATGAAGAAAATGTGATTAAAACTTATGATGTTGAAGCTGGAAATTTTTATAAGTGTACGGTTAGCGGTAGTTCTGCTATAACAGGTGATAATATTATCCGTTCAGTATTAAGGACAGAGGCAAAAGATTCAGTTTCTTATGAATACCATCGTGATTCTTCCATATCTTTTGAACAATATCTTTATGCTTATGAAACTGGAAAAGCTTCTTTAGTATTAAAAAGTAAAAATGAAGGAAAAGTTCTTATAGAATCAATTGAATTTGAAGACATTGGCACATCGCTTGAATCTGACAACTATTTGCTTGCTTATAACAATGAAACTGCATTCCTTTCATTTGAGAAAACTGAAACAACCAATATAAAAGAATGTACATATTTTTTAGGAGCTAATAGCACTTTTGATGGAATAATTCCTCATCAAGATTATCATTTTATACTGCGTTCCAATTCAATTGAGTCATATCCAAATGAACAGTTGACTTTAACAGAAGATGATGGCAATTTAGTCATAAAAAATATTACTGATACAGATTTGAACTTAACATTCTCTTTAAATACAGAAACATTAAAAATTACATTGACAACAGAAAAAGTTTCTGCACCAGAATTTGAAGGAAACTGGTATTCCTATGAAATTGACACAACAAAGTTTACTGCTGAAACAATCTCTTTAATATTCAATTTTAATGCTGCTCCGCAGACTAATAACATAGAAAATGTTCAAAAGTCAGGTGTTGTTTATTATGAGTGGGATTATTCTTCCAGAAATTATTATATTTCAAAGAAAGAAAACAAACCTTCCGCAAAAACCGAACTTGGAAAATTAAAAGTTTTCGTTTACACAAATGCAGACTCTTGCAATCTACATTATTGGGGAAATGCTGATGATTCTGACTATAATACAGACTGGCCAGGCGTTACCATGACACCTGTTTCAACATCTGCCGGAGAATAACCTCCCTTACCCACAAAAACCGCCGTATCTGAAACTCCATTCATTCTGGCGGTCTTTGTGGGATTTTTTTATGGAAAAATTAAAAAACTATGATAGAATTTTGATAACTTTTGTCTTATGAAAAAACTTCTTTTCCTATTTCTACTCTTCTCCACTTTCCCAATTTTTTCTCGCCCAGCCCTTTCTGAATCGCAAAAAATAAAAAATATCTTCTATATAGCTGATGTAAAATCTGAGTTGCAAATCCAAGAGGTTTCCGAGGAGCTAGACAAAAACGACATCAACAAAATTATAAAAAACGGAACGCAAATTAAAGACGAATTCAGATTTTCACCGGGATTTGTGAATGGAACGCTTTGGATTTTGCTGCAAAAAGATTCTGATTTTGCTGGTGCTCCAAACACACAGGATTTTCAGATTTTAGATTTGGGACCGGAGCTTGTTGACCGTGCAGAACTTTTTGTTCTTAGTGGCGAAAAATGGAAAAAAACGGATTCTACCGGGCGGCAGGTTAAAAATTCGGAAAAAAACATAAAATCGTGGCGAAGTTTTGTGCAGATTCCAACGGAAAACGCCGGCGACGAATTTTTTGTGCTGAAAATAAAGAGTTCCGATTCAATTTTCCTGAATTTCAGGTTTTTTGCGCTCCCGCAATTTTTTGAGCAGACCGAAAAATTTTCTTTTGTTCATATAATTTTTGTTTCGCTGATGTTTCTTGCGTTTTTCGTTCTACTTCTTTTTTTCATCAGTTCAAAAGAAAAACTTTTTCTGTATCTAAGCCTTATGAGTTTGTGCTTCTGCTTTTACCAAGTCACAATGAAAGGTCTTGGTTGCACTTACATTTGGAATAATTTTTGCTCCTCGCTGTTTTTTTCTAGGTTCAGTTATGTTGTGTGCTGCATTGGGCTGCTTTTTTCGCAAATTTTGTTTCTTCAGAATCTTTCGTTCAACAAAAACGGCAATTTTTACAAGGCGATTCTAATAATTCTTTGCGCGGCGTGTGCAGTTTCCGTTGTTCTTTACGGTTTTGTCCAAAATATAAAAATTTCCTACATCACAACGATTTGTTTTTTGATTTTTGGCTGTTTTTTCTGCTCGGCAATTATGATTTTGTCCGCGCTTAGGAAAAAATCAATTCCAATTCTGCTGATTTGCTCCTGGATTCCGCTTTTCTGCTACATAATTTTCAGGCAGTCGCTGCATCTGCTTCGCCTAAAATACAACGTGAATTCCCTTCTGGCGATTTTTGACAACGACTATTATTTTGGCTACGACATCTGCTTTATCTTCCATATTTTTGTCTACAGTCTGAGCGTTTTTGTTAAAATCCGGCAGAAGGAACTTGAATTCAATATGTACCGCGAATCTTCTTACTTTTTAAAAGCTTCTGCACATGAACTTCTTGCACCAATCACTTTGATTCAAAATTCTGTAGACGCGCTGGAAAGCCAAAAAGTTCGGGGGGGGGAGCTGGACTGATGAAAATTCAAAAGAGATTTTTTCCTGCCTGAAATCCGTAAAAGGAAACATTTCGCGGCTAAAAAACATTGCTTTGATGGTAAATTCGCTTGAAGAACAGGAGCAGGACGTTAAAAAAATTTCAAGACTGTGTAAGCCGGTCTGCGTTATGCAGATTTTTCAGCAGATTATGGACAATTTTGTTCCGTATTCAGAATTTAAGGGAATTGAGATAAATTATTTTTCTTCTTGTGGTGAAAAACTTTGCGTTTCGGTTTTTCCTCTCTTTCTGGAAACGGTTTTTACAAATCTGATTGACAACGCGCTAAAATATTCTGTAGAAAACGGTGCAATCAACATAAATATTGAATACGATGAACTGAAAAACGAGCTGGTTTATCAAGTTTCTAATTTTTCTGAAAATATTTTGGGACAAAACCTGGAATCGCTTTTTAATTTTGGCGAAAGAGGCAAAAACATTGCGGAAAATATCCGCGGCTTGGGAATCGGGCTTCATCTTGTGCGGCGAATATGCAAACTTTACAGCGGAAGTTGCCGGGCTTTTTGCATTCCGCTGGAAAATAGAATAGAAAATCCGGAGAAAACCCAAAAAACAACTGATAAAAAAAATGAAACTGCCGCAAATCTTTGCAAAGTCGTTTTTGAATCAAGATTAAAACTGAATCCTTGTGATTTTGAAAATGGAAATCTCCAGGAAGTTTATGTGGCAAAAGATTACAACAAAATTCTTTTTGACAAAAAACTTTTCAATGATGGAAATTTTGATTCCCAGTTGAAAAATTTAATGTCAAAAAAACTGGTTCTTGTTGTTGAGGACAATATTTCCCTGCTTAAGAATATTTCCGAGCTTTTAAAACCATATTGCTCAGTGATTACGGCAACAAACGGAAAAGACGCGCTTGGTAAAATTACTCAAAATGTGCCGGATTTGATAATTTCTGACATGGTAATGCCCGTTATGGGAGGAAAAGCGTTCTTTGATTTTTGCCACAACGATGAAAACCTGAAAAATATCCCTTTTCTGTTTTTAACCGGTGTTCAGGATATTGTGCTTAAGAATTCTTTTATAAAACAAGGCGTTATCGACTACATTTTTAAGCCGTTTTCGCAGGAAGAACTGCTGATGAAAATTTATTCGATTCTTTATTTGTGCGTGAATGTGAGGAAAGATTTTGCAAAAACCATAACCGATTTTGTGAATGAACAGACGGAAAGCGGAATGCACAGAAACTTTGCCGGAAAAACAGCACATCCGCAAACGGAACAATTGCCGGCGGCACAAAAACAAGAATTCTGGAAGCCACAAAATCCAAAAGAAGAAAAATCCCGCTCCGCACAAAAAATGCGCCAGGAATACTACAAAATGTTCAACCTTTCAAAGCGCGAAATCGAAATCGCCAACCTTCTGTACGAAAACTACAGCAACAAACAAATCGCCGAGCAGCTGTTCATTGCCGTAAGCACCGTCGCAACGCACATCCAGCACATCTACGAAAAATGCAACGTCCGCAACCGCAACGAATGGATTCGCCTGATGAGCGGAGGAGAAATAAGTTTATGCAATCAACCACTGCAAAGTACGTTCTAAAAAGAATAAAGTTTGCAGTGGTTATGATGAATAAAAAAATATCTTTCCGAAGCGCACAAAGGCAGAAAAATTAATCTTTCCGCACAAACAAAAAAGCGAAGATTTTACGCTCCGCTTTTGTTTTATAGCATTTTATTTTTCCGGGTCAGAAATCGTGATATGCAAATGCCGCAATCCGCTTCGCGTCTTGCTTACCGAGTTTTCCCTGCGGAAAACTCGCGCATATTACTTCTCAATTTCTGTGCACTTTAAATGCAAGTCGTCCAATTGGCTTTGGTCAACTGCGCTTGGACATTCATCCATCGGGCTAGCCGCCA
>NZ_DBKJ01000106.1:12836-13006 GCF_002297325.1 Treponema sp. UBA753
TCGTGGATGCTTTCCTCGTGGCACATGAGCATGATAAGGCGGTCGAGGCCTGGGGCGATTCCTCCGTGCGGCGGCGCGCCGAACTTGAATGCCTGAACAAGGAAGCCGAACGCTTTTTCTGCGCGCTCGCGGCTGTAGCCTACGATTTCAAAAATGCGCTCCTGCAATGC
>NZ_DBKJ01000102.1:0-19359 GCF_002297325.1 Treponema sp. UBA753
ATGGTCCTTGCGCTTGCATTTGTAGGCTGCAAGTCTGATGATGACAGTGATGACGCTAAGCCTATTCAGGCAATTGTAATCAACGGAGATGTTGTTACGTTGTATGACGATGGCACTGTTATAATAAAAGCATCAGATGGAACAACATCTAACGGAACGTATACAAAGGCAGATGGAAAAATTGTTATTAAAGACAGTAAAGGAAATACAACAGAAGCAAAGTCTACCCCGGATGGAAAAGTTGATACTTCCGAGCCTGTAACAATAAAAGACAAAGACGGAAATGAAACTAAAACTGAAGTAAAGGAAACAGTTATAGAAACTAATGAAGGCAATGGAACTTCTTCTACAAAAAATATCCTTGCAGGAAAAACTTATTATTCAATTGAATTTGAAAAAAAGGAATATACCTCAGAGTTAACTAACAAGGTGAAAATCCGGGTTAGTATGCTTGCTTTTGATTCTAATGGACAAAAAGTAAAATTCACTGGACTTAAGTATGACTTTAAAAATGGAGCTGTTGACGAAAAAAAGAACAATATTATCGAGTCTGGCGAATATGATTATTCAGTTTCTGGTTCAACTTTGACAGTAAAAGCTGATGAAGGGAATGATTTAATTGCTACAATTAATTCAGACGGAAGCATAAAAGATAATGAGGGCTCTGTAATGAAAGAGTTTAAAGGAAATCTTTATGCCATTGCAGAAGCTACAGCAGATAGTAAAAGACTGTT
Organism: Treponema sp. UBA753; assembly: GCF_002297325.1. Taxonomy (NCBI): domain Bacteria; kingdom Pseudomonadati; phylum Spirochaetota; class Spirochaetia; order Treponematales; family Treponemataceae; genus Treponema; species Treponema sp. UBA753. Next base: position 735 of record NZ_DBKJ01000102.1, read on the forward strand.
AGCAAAAGCTCATATAGTAATTGTTAACGGCGCGTCTTGCACTTATGAAAATCGTATATTTAAAAGCAGTGCTAATCCTCAAGAAGACTCTGAGGTTGTAGATGGCACAGTTTCAGGAAACACTTTGACGCTAGGTAGTGGTGGTGAAACGCTTTCTGGCTCATTATCTGACGAAAAGATTGTTTTTGTTGATGAAGATGGTACTCTGACTTTAAGAAGAATGTAGCTTTAATAAAAAAGTTTGAAAAAACTCCGTGCCAATTTCACTGGCACGGAGTTTTTTTTCTGTCATTCTTGCACTTGACACGGCAATCAATATTATTTTTCTTTCATTGTGAAAACGCCGTCCCATTTTTCACCGGAACCGTATATTAAGAAGTAGCTGCACCTTTTCATAAATACATCGGACGACATATCCTGCGGAAAGCATTCCTTTGCGTTTTTAAAAAACTGGTACGCTTTCTTGAAATCCTCCGGATCTTTTGGAGTGTCAGGGAAATCATTTCCCTTTAAATACCATTTGATTCCTTCATTGAAAATTTCCGCCGCTTCAATTTGCTTTGCCGGAAGTTCATCTTTTAATCCTAAAATGCAGTGAATCTGAACAGGATTTTCAATGTTCACAACACGCACAAAGTCGAATTTCCGAGCGACTAAAAGACCTTTGTTTTCTCCGTTGTCGGCGGCGTTCCAAGTGCTGTCTGAACACATTATCCAGGAATTGTAAACTTTGTTTGTTCCTTCAAGGCGGGATGCAAGGTTTACGTTGTTTCCCATGACTGTATAGTTGAGCTTCTTTTTTGTGCCCATGTTTCCAACAACCATGTTTCCTGTATTTATTCCTACACGTGAATTCAAATAGAATGGTTCTCCAGTGCGCGGATTTATTGGAAGCTTGTCTTTGTTTTCCTCGTTGTATTTTGCTTCCGCCTGCAACATTCTTATTCCCGCAAGGCACGCATGGAACGCATTTTCTTTGTCGTCAACCGGCGCGCCAAAAAATGAAACAATTTCGTCTCCTACATATTTATCAATTGTTCCGTGGCAGTCCATTATTGCATCGCTCAAAGCCCCAAGGTATCCGTTCAAAATTGAAACAAGCCGTTCAGCACCTTTGCTTTCGCCTTCCGCATTGTTTACAGCTTCTGTGAATCCAGAGAAAGTCTTTACGTCTGAAAAAAGTGCGGTTATGTTTTTGCTGTTTCCGCCGAGTTTTGCTGTTTCCGGATTTTTAATGATTTCGTCTACAACCGCAGGAGCAACATAAGCAGAGAATGTTGACTGAAGAAATTTTTTGTCTGTGTTTATAGCATGAAAATTCACAATTATTCCGGCAAAATAGTTTAGAAATGAAAATGCAAAAAGAATTACAAACGGAACATAAATGTTGAACTGTGTCATCAAAATATAAAAAACAACAAGCGGAACAATTACATATAAAAATCTTGTAAAGTTTTTCTTTCCTGTGCTGAATTTTGCCGTTATGCGCATTGTAAGCAGAATAAAAACAACGCAGAACAAAAGTCCTAAAAGCGGATCGATTTCACGTATGAATTTTTTCTGAAGAATTGTATTTATAACGTTTGCGTGAAGCCCAAGGTTTGCGTATTGCTTGGAAAATGGCGTTACACCCAAATCTGTACTGGAAGTCGCCGAGTTTCCGATTATGCAGAATGCGCCTTCCATGCTGCCTTTTAACGTTTCAAAGTCGCGAAGATAAAATTCAATGCTTTTTGAAAGCTTTGGAAGTTCTGGAATTTGATCAAATCCCGGAACTGTTGCAAATGAATCAGAAAATTCCTTGAGATTTTTAAAGAATTCGGTTCTTGCTGAAAAATATTTCTCGTAGTCTTCTTCAGAAAGTCCGCCTTTTATTGCCTTTCCTTCCTCGTCAAATCCACGGCATTTTAATAGAAGACGTTTTTTTGAATTTGAAAGTTTTTCGTATTCGTCTTCAAAATACATGGAATTCAAAATATATTCTGCATCTTCTTCTGAAAGCGAAGATAAATCCGCATTTTTTATATCCGAAAGATTTTGTATTATCAATTTTTCCGCAAGATCAAGGTTGTAAAGCAAATACGACGGAACGTGCCTAAAACTGTCCACGTAACTTTCGTGCAGCCAGTTTATGAGCATCCTGCCATGCTTGTCCAGCGGAATTGTAACGCTGTATCTTGAATCTGAATTCGGATTTTTCAGTCCTTGCAAAATTATTGAATTTGAAGTTCTTTCCATTGACTGAACATCCAAAAGCTTCATAAGCGGAGCAAAAGAAAGCTGTCCAACATATTTTCCGTTCTGAAAATTCAAAAGCTCAATTCTGCGCCTGATACCATCTTTGTCTACAATAACATTTGTAAATCCAAGCCCTTGCGCGCGTGAAAGAATTTTGTGAAGCGCCGGCGTAAATCCAAGTTCCTGGCTAGCTTCTTCTTTTACTGAATAAATATTGCCTTTTTGAATAAGATTTTTTTCATCTGTTACATTGTTAAAAAGAAAACGTGTTCTAGCATAATTTTCTTCTGATTCATCGCTTTTTTGCGCAATGTGCCGCATGTTTACCGTCAGCGAAGTGTTTCCAAAGAACTGAACGCATCTTGCAAAAAAATCATCGTAGTCAAGCTCAAACCCAGAAGTGATTTCTTTTTGCATTTCGTAAAGAATTCCGTCAATTTCATTTGAAATAAGATTTTCCGCATGTTCCTGCGCATTTTTCGCATTTACAGTTCCGCCTTCAATTCCATTCGCAAATTCCGAAATTGAACTTGAAATCGCCTGCTCGCCGTCTATAAAAGTCTTATTTACCGTGTCGCTTAAATTTTCGTTTACGCCTTTTGAAGAAGGTGAAATGTATTCAATATCGAATACAGCTTGTTTTGCGCCGAATTCTTTCATGCGGATTAAGGCGTTTCCCAGAATATCGCGAGTCCAAGGCCAAGAACCAACGCGTCCTAAAGATTCATCATCAACATCGACAATTACAATGTTAGGATGCGCTTCGATTCCTTTCGTTATTTTAAGCATTGAATCATAAAGCCTGTAGTCAAGTTTTTGAAAAAGGTTTGTCTGAATTGCCACTACGCTCAAAAGCGCAAAAACTGCCATGATAATCAGTTCTATTTTAGTTTTAAAAAATTCTTTGAATTTATTTTTCATTACCATGACAAAAACTATATCATATAGTATAATTTCTTGTAAATGAACATTTGTACATATTAATTTTTTAGAGGAGTGATATGAAATTTTTTACTTCGATTTTTCTAGTTGCTCTCATTTCTGTTTCGGCTGTTTTTTGTCAGTCTGCGGAAATTGTGGAGAAAACTGTATCTACTGAAAAGCTCACTTACGGAACTGCCGCGTATTTTACAGCAGTTGCAATGGGCTATATTTCAGATGACGATTCAGAAGAAGATGCCGTTGATGCTTGGAAAAAAATAGGAGAAGAGTATTCTAAACCAGCTATAAAAGCGGAGGTTTCCTCAGAAGATTTTATTAATTTTGAAAATCTTGCCTGGCTATGCTATTTTACTTGGAATGTTCCAGACAGCCTTATGATGAAGATTTTTCCAAGTCCGCGCTATGCCTTTAAGCAGCTCCGCAATGACGGCGTAATTCCTTCTTCGTTTGATCCAAAGCGCATTCCTACTGGCAGGGAATTTCTTAATGTTGTTACAGATTGCATTGATTTTTATGAGGTGAGAAACTAGCATGAATATGAAAAAATATTTTGCCGCCATTTTATTTTCAGTTTTATCTGCATTTGTTTTTTCAGCTGAACTTTCTTTCTTCTTGGGCGATAACACAGATTTGAAATTTGATGGTGAAGAGTACAGCGAGCCTACATTAAAGCAGAGCGAGGCTTTTTCTGCGCTTGCAAAAATTCCTTTCAATAAAAAAGGCACAACATTTCTTTCTTTGGAAGCAAGTATCAGTCATAGCTATGAAAAAATCTTTGGCGACCATGAAAATAGCGAAAATGAATTTATTGCAGATTTAAATGTTTTGAAGTTTTCTTCTATTATAGAGTGTTCTGCTGGGAAATTTTTCCTTGACGCAGGGCGTCTTTTCTTGACAGACATTTCGCAAACTATTTTTGCACAGTCAATTGACGGAGCTTACGCGCAGTTTTCTGCTTCTTGGCTTGATGTTTCTGTTTTTGGCGGATACACAGGACTTTTGAATCTAAAGAATACTTCGATTATGCACAGCGGTGGATATGTTTGGGAGCCGGTCGATGAAGATGAAAAGGACTTTTATGATTTTTGTGCTCCTTATATAGCAGGTGGTGCTAAAATCAGCTTCCCATATTTATTGCTCAACCAGACAATTTCTTTAGAAGGTCTTGGATTTTGGAACACAGAAGGTCCTGCTGATTCTCCAGAAGATGAAGACAACCGCTTTTATGGAACTTTGCGCTTGGATGGACCTCTTGCTCCTATGCTTTTTTACGGTTTGAGCGGAACTGCCAGCTCTACAGATTTTTCTGATTTTGGATTTTTGGGAAGAGCCAATATTTCTTTGTTCCCAGATTTTAAATCTTCTTCTATTACTCTTTCTGCTTCTTATGCTTCTGGAGATAGAGGTCCTTTTGTTCCGTTTATTGGATTCACACAGATTACAGCTTGTCTTTCAGCAGATGAGCCGATTTATTCAGGAATTTCAAAGGCTGGATTGTCTGCAACCATAATTCCAATTGACAAGCTTTATTGCGCTGTTGGTGGAGACGCTGTTTTCGTTGACAATGATAGCAGCGCATTTGATTATTGTGGTTTCCAAGTTTATGGAAATGCAAAATACCAGTTGTTCTCTGATGTTGCTTTGACACTTTATGCAAGTCATTTTGCAGGAGATTCAAGTGATTCTAGCAGAACAGAAATCGCGTTTAATGCGGTTATTTCGTTTTAACCGTAAAATTTTAGGAGGTGTTGTATGAAATTGAGTTTTAAGTTTTTGCCGTTGCTTGCTTTTGCAGTTTTTGCGGGCTTTTCAGCTTCTGCTTTGGAAGCAAAATTTGTAAGCATTGAAGGCAAGGTTGAAATTCTGGAAGGCGGAATGTGGATTCCAGTTGAAGAGGGCGATATTATTCAGGAAAAAGGCGCCGTTATTTCAACTGGATTTAAATCGAATGCTGTGGTTTCTGTAAAAGGAACAAATTTCACATTAGGACCGTTGACCAGAATTACAATTGAAAACATGGTTGCAATGGAAAACAAGGATTCAACTCAGATTTACATTGATTCTGGATCTCTCAAAGCAAATGTTTCTTCTTCTGACGGAAGAAAAGTTGGATTTAAAGTTCGTTCCGCAGTTGCAACAGCTTCTGTAAGAGGAACGGAATTTAGAGTTACTTCTTCTGGTCGCCTTTCTGTTACTCAGGGACTTGTAAGTTTTGGCGGTCCTGAATCTTCTTCTGCGGAAATTTCTAAAATAGAAGATAATTCAACTGATGTTGCTCCATCTGAAGAAAGCAATGCAGGAACAGTCGCTTCTACAAATGAAGCTTCTGATGGTAAAAATGTTGTTGCCGAAGAACATCCAAAATCAACTCCGTTTACTTCTAGCGCAGAAGTTGGAGAAAAAAATGGAGTTCCGGTTTTTGCAGGTCAGGTCAGCAAGTCTGATGTTATAGCAAGTAGGCCTTCAAATCCTCATACAGAAAAAGTTGCGGCAGTTTCTGGAAAAGGATTGGAAAATGAATCTATGGGAATGAACTTAATAAATACAACAAGTGTTGAGCCAGGTGCAGGTTCTAAATCTAGCTCTAATAAAGGCAATGGCTCGGTTGCTGTTACAATTAACTGGGCAGACTGATTTATTAACGAAAACTTGTGATTTTGTAAAGTAACCCAAAATGCGCCCCGTTGTTATTTTTGCAGCGGGGTTCGTTTGTTTTATAAAATGGAATTTTAAAAAAATGAAATTAAAAAAGAAAATTGCATTGATAGGAAAATTTCTTTTTTTTGCTTTTGCAATTGTTCTTGCAAGCTGCAAAGAAAAAAATGTTCCCAGTATAAAAATTGCTTCAGATGATTCTATTGAAATTCAGCCGCGCGAAAGTTTCTCTAAGCTAAAAGAAAATTTTTGGACAAGTGAAAATGGAATTGTCTGTGTTCTTATTGGATATGGCTTTAATGATGATGATTTTGTAAAAAAAGCGATAAATTCCTTGGAGAAGAAATTTGGACTTACAGAAAACGGAGGCCTTGTTCTTCCGATTGTTTTTCCAGATGATTTGCATGGCAGAATTTCTAGTTTGCGTGATATAATCGAAAAAAACAATGTTCATGGAATTGTTCTTCTTGGCGCGCCGGAAAATACGCATTCTCCACTTGCAAGAATAAAAGAAGAGTGGGATGGAAATCCTCCGTTCAATGTTTTTTCGATTTTTCCGCAGGATGATGTTTTGGGACAGGAATTTACTTGCAGTTTTGTGATTGACCATGAGTATGCGGCTGGAATTCAGTTTGGCGATGCAGAAAATAAAAATGAAGACGACGACACTTTGGCGCTTTTGATTTCGGCAGTTGAATATGCCGCGGAGCTTCCGTTTGTTCTTCCGCAGGACAGCGATCTTTATTATCATGTTCAGGCTGTGGCAGGAAAAAGAAAAGTTGCCCGCTACGTTGACAGCGAAACTGGAATTCAGTCAAGAAATCATTTTATAATTTTAAATTCGGCGGAATAAATTGAACACACTTTTACAAGATGAATCTTTGCTTATCGGCAGCCGTGAAGAAATACAAAAACTCGCAACAAAAGATTCTGCCCGAATTCTTGTTGTGTCGGATTCTCATGGCGCGTATTCTAATCTTTTGCTGATTTTGCGTCAGTTTGGAGTTATAAGCGATGCTCTTGTTTTTTGCGGTGATGGAATTTGCGATATTTCCAAGCTGATTTCAAATGCTGTTGATGAAGATGAAATTAAAGCTATTATTCCGCCTGTAATTGGAATTGTCGAAGGAAACAATGACGCGGACCTTTATCCTGTTAGAAATGTTCTTTCCGATGAGCCTTATTATGTTCAGCTGAAAGTTCCAATTTTTAATGTGCTTGAAGCCTGCGGGCAAAGAATTTATTTTACGCACGGACACAGAAATTCCCTTTACCTTGGAACTGGAGAAATTGTTTCCGCGGCAAAGAAAAACAACTGTAAGATTGCGCTTTACGGCCACACTCACATTGCAGCAGAAAAACTTGGCGAAGTTTTTACTATAAATCCAGGAAGCTGTTTTAGACCTCGTGGCGGTCAAAAACCTTCATTTGCAATGTTAAATTTAACAAAAAACATCGGATTTGAATGTATTTTTTATGAACTTTCGATTTCTGGAAGCAAAACGTTTTTTCCGGCTAGGACTTTTTGAAAATGCCGTTGCTTGAGCTAAAAAATATTTACTATGAATATCCTCGCACAAATAAAATCGCGCTTGACAATATAAATTTTTCTGTGAGCCAAGGTGAATACATTGCGCTTCTTGGACTTAACGGTTCTGGAAAAAGCACGCTTGCCCGTCTTATTGCTGGATTTTTTGAGCCTTTAAAAGGTGAAATTATAAAGCAAAATGGAATTCTTCCAGGCATTGTTTTTCAGCAGCCAAAAGAGCAGATTGTAGCTGGAATCGTTGAGCGCGACACAGCTTTTGGTCCTCAGAATCTTAGCATGACAGAAGCGGAAATTGAACTGCGCACAATCGAATGTCTTTCCATTGTTTCTCTTGTGGACAAGGCGTTAAGTAAAACTTTTGAGCTTTCTTTGGGGCAAACACAGCGGCTTGCTTTCAGCGGAATTCTTGCGCTTTTTCCAGATTTACTGATTCTTGACGAAGCCACGGCTATGCTTGATCCGGACTCAAAAAAACAACTTGTGGAATTTGTAAATGCTTGGAACAAAAAAGGGCACACTGTTATTTCTGTTACGCACGATTTGGACGAAGCTTTGGCTGCAAAAAGAATCGTTGTAATGGAGCAGGGGCGGATAATTTTTGACGGGGCGCCAAAAGAGTTTAAAGAAAACAAAAATGTTTTTGAATCGATTTTCGGAATTGACGGAGAATACACTTCATTTGAAAGTTTAAATTCAGCAAAAAATAAATTTGAAGAAGCAGCTTTAAAAGTTCAAGAGCTTTCATTTTCCTATGGAACTTTTTCAGTTTTTAAAAATATTTCTTTTGAGCTTAAAAAAGGTAGTCTTGTTGCTTTGACTGGTCCGAGCGGCTGCGGAAAATCAACTTTATTTGAATGTCTTGCAGGTCTTAAAAAAAATCAAAGCGGAAAAATTTATGCTTTGTCTCGCCCCGTTCTTGGCTTGCAAGAAAGCGAAGCTGCGTTGTTTGAGCCATATTCTGCAGATGACGTTGCGTTTGGTCCTAAAAATAAAAATGTAAAAGGTAAAGAGCTTTTTGAGCGCGTAAAAAATTCCATGGAACTTGCCGGACTTGATTACAAAAAATACGGAAATCTTCCTGTTGTTTCGCTTAGCGGCGGTGAAAAACGAAAACTTTCTGTTGCGGGGCTTGTTGCTCTTGATAGTGATATTTTTATTTTTGACGAGCCGACTGCTGGCTTGGATCCGATTTCAAGAAAAAATCTTCTTGCATCTTTTAGAAAACTTACAGAAAGCGGAAAGACTGTTTTATTTAGCACACACAGATTTCAGGAAGCTGAAGCTGCGGATTTTAGACTTCGTTGGGAAGATTTGATTTCTAAGCATGAAGAAAAAAATTCAGATTCAGATTTGGGCAATTTAAAGGAAATGGAGCTAATTGAAAATGCTTCACTTCTTGAAAAAATTTCTAAAGCGGCTTCAGTTTTTTCTACGCCGGAAAAAATTCCGCATTCAATTATAAATTCCCTTTCAGCAGGCAAGAAAACATTTTTATTTTTGTTTTTATTCTTTGTTTCAATTTTGCTTCCGTTTCCGGCTTGCGTTGCGATGGTTTTTGTCAATGTTTTGTATTCAGTTCTTTCCAAGTCGCCACTAAAAAATGCTTTTAAAATAATTGCAAAACTTGTTCCTTGGATTGTAATTTTTTCTTTGCTTGGAATTATTCTTTTTCCAGTTTACGAAGAAGATAAAATTCTTTTCAGCTGGAAAATAATTTTTGTTACGCAGCGTAAACTTTTGCTTTTTGCCGCTTCCTTTGTTCATTCTGTTTGTGCAATTTTTGCGATTGGAACTTATATTTTTACTGCGGATGAACGGCAGGTTATGGACGGAATTTCCTCTATTTTAAAGCCGCTGAATTTTTTTAAATTCCCTGTCAGATGCGTTGTTTTGATAGTTGGAATTATTTTTAGATTTATACCGTTGCTTTTAGATGAATTTTCGGGCATTATAAAAACACAGATTATCCGCGGAACATTTGGAAATGCAAAGGGAATAAAAAAATTAAAATCGATAATTCCTGTTTTTGTGCCGCTTGTTCTTCAGACAATCCGAAAAGCACGTTGCCTTGCGGATGCTCTTACTGCAAGATATTTTAAATAGTTTAGTTGGAGAAAATATGCTTAGCATGAAAACTTTAGTCGCTCTTATTGCGGTTTTGATGTACGCGCTTGTAATTTTATTTCAGAATAAAAAAGTTTTGTTTACAACTGGAGCGGCGGTTCTTGTTGTTGTTATTGCGACTTTTTTTCCGGGACAAATTTTTCCGCTTCCGCAGGATGTAGTTGCGCTTGAAGGTCAGTTTCCGCAGAGAATATACGCGTTTTATCATTCTGTATTTGAAATCATAAACTGGAACGTTATTATGATTTATCTTGGCAGCATGGTTATCGCATCTCTTTTTATTTATTCAAAAGTTCCAGTAAAAATCGCTGACAAAATTGTGAACAGTAGCCGGAACACTTGCATTGCAATGGTTGCGATTCTTGCAATGACAGGAATAATTTCAATTTTTGTTGAAAATGTTGCTACAGTTCTTGTAATGGCTCCAATCGGACTTGCGCTTTGCTCAAAGCTAAAAACGAATCCTACATTTTTTATGATGGGACTTGCCGTTATGAGCAACCTTGAAGGAACTGCGACTTTAGTTGGAGATCCGCCTTCAATGATTTTTGCAAGCTATGCTGGATATAGTTTTAACGATTTCTTCTTTTATTTGGGCAAGCCTTCAATCTTTTTTATAATTCAAACTGGAATGGTTGCCGGATGCATTTTCTTTTATTTCTTCTTTGCGAAAAACAGAAAAAATAAAGTTCAGGTTGAAAGTGAAAAAGTTGTTTCCTGGGTTCCTTTTGCTTGTCTTTTGCTTATGATTTTTGGACTTGCCGCAGTTTCATTTGTAAATACCAGGTTTGAGTATTTGAGCGGAACTTTAGTAATGTCGATTGGAATTTTGTGCTTGCTTTGGTTCAAATTGTTTCAGAAAAAAACAAACGCCGAAACTGCAAAAGTTGTAAAAGAACTTGACTGGGAAACTATTTTTTTCCTGCTTGGAATTTTTGTTGTAATCGGCGCAATAAAAGAGACTGGGCTTTTGAATGACCTTGCTGATTTGCTTGTGAATGTTACAGGCGGCTCTGAAATTGCGGGCTTTGTTATAATACTTTTGATTTCTGTCATTGTAAGCGGATTTGTTGACAATGTTCCTTATATAATTGCAATGCTTCCTGTTGCGGGTGGAATGGCATCTCAAATCGGAATAAATCCAGAGCTTTTTATGTTTGCGCTTTTAGTCGGAAGCTGCCTCGGCGGAAACCTTACACCTTTTGGTGCAAGCGCGAATATTGTTGCAATGGGAATTTTAAAGAAAGAAAATTATCCTATGAAATTTTCCGGCTGGCTTAAAATTGGAGTTCCGTTCACTCTTATTACAACAGCTGCCGCATCTGCTTTGCTTTGGTTTATCTGGGCATAATTTTTATGCTGAAACTGAAACAACTGCACCTGCTTCCGGCATTAAACCTGCAAGTCCGTAGGCTGACTGCCCTTGTGCGCTGCTGGCGGCAATCGCAGTTTTTATTTGCTGCTGGTAGCTTTTTATAAGTTCATCTTTTTGTTCTTCGGAAAGTCCTGAAGCTTCATCTTCTGAAAGGGCTGGCTTTTGCTTCATGGAAACAAGCTGGGAAATCAGTGTATTTAAAATGCGCAGACGGTTTATTGGAACTCCGCGCTGTCCATGCTCAGTTGCAGTTCCGTGCACATAATCAAATTGAGAATATATGACTGCGCTAGGCTTTACTGGAACACAGAGCGAGCCTGAAGAAGTAGAGAAGAGAGTTCTGTAAGATGCCGCATTTAGGCTGATTCCGTTTGAATACATAAGTCTACCCTCAGTTTTTAGTGCAAGCGATTTTCTTTACACTATCTTATGTATCGGAATTTAAAATAAAAAGTTTAGCTGGCTTTTTTGAACTTAAAAAATTAATAGAACTGCTTTGTCCATTCAGCAATTCGTTCTTCAAGCGACTGAACTGCGCCTGAATTTTCAGTTTTTGTACTGTCTTTTAAATACGGAATTATTACATTTGATTTTAGGCTGTTCCATCTATATGGAAGAATATTCGGCAATATTATAAATTGTTCCGGCGGCATATTTCCTAAAAGATGTCTGTAGAATGCCGGATAAAATTTTTCGTTTACTTCGCGCAAGGTAGAAAATCCGCCTGCAATCCCAAAGTTTACAGTGTCCAATTTCATGCTTTCTGTGCGCTCAATTAAAAGCTGTTGAGTTTCAATTTTCATAAACCAGGAAATAAATTCTTCTGCTTGCGCTGAATGCTCTGATTTTTTGTAAAGCCCGATTGTCAGAATATTGTCTTCAACTGGAATTTTATTGTCCTGTTCAATCCATCTAAAAGAAAGATCTGTAATCTGCGCATCTGTGAGCGTAAAAAGCTTATCGCTGGTTGTATAAGAAAAAAGGCATCGTGTTGTGGCAACCTGCTTGTACCCCGGCATATAAAGGTAGCGGAACTGAAAGTTTTGCTCTGCGGAAGTGCTGGAATTTCGCGCGATTGTCCATTGGCGCATTTCAGAAATTGAAGTTTCCATCGCTTTTTCGTTCCATATAAAGCTTGTTCCTTTTTCGTGGTAGGCGGCTCCGAAAAGTTTTGTTACAAGATACATAAAATCTGCATCCCAGGAAGGCGCATACCCCATTGCTGTATATGTTCCGTTTTTATTTTTTTTGTTGAATGCTGCTGAAAATGTCCTTATCTGCTCAAGATTTAAAAAATGCTCTGATTCTACAAAGCTTTCATTTTTTTTGCTGAAAACCATTGCTGGCAAATTGAAGCTTATGGGAATAAGATATTGCTTGTCGTTTATTTGTCCGTATTCAAGAAGCTGTTTATAAAACAAAGTGCGGTTCAGGCTTTTCTCTTGAAAAAGATAATCCAGCGGCTGAAAATATTTTCGTGTTGTAGAATTTTTGAGCCAGGAACCTATGACTAAATCCGGGGTAAGCTCGTCTTTTGCCGACGGAAGTGAACGCGCCGCTTCATCTTTGTAGACTGCAAATGCGTTTATGTTTTCGTGCGTGGCATTAAAAAGCTCCACATAGGAAACAATTTCTGCATTGTCTGTCCAGATAATTAATGGCTTGCTTCCCGAATTTTTACAGGAGGCAAGCAAAAGAGAAATCAGCGCGGCTATAAATGCAAGAATCTTTTTATTTTCCAAGTTCATCCGCAACGTCGTAAATCGCCTGATAAACAATGTTGATTTTTTCTTCATCAAGGCTTGAGAAAGCAACTCTTAAAGTTTTTGCGTCTATGGAAATTGTTCCGATTCCGCGGTCAGTCAAAAGTTTTTGTCTTAACTTTTCTGCGTCAATGTTCATTGTGTCAAAAGACATAAAGTAGCCGGAATTGAATGGCAGCGGCTTTATGAATTTGCTTTCGTGTGTGGAAACAAATTCGCGCACAAGTTTATAACGGCGTTCAAGGATTTTGCGGAATTCGGCTTTTTCTTCTTCAAATTTTCCGTCTGATGCCGCTTTTAAAATCAGCGACTGAGATGGAGTTGCCGCGCATGAAACTGATGAGCGGATTGCAGCCATAAGTTTTTTTACAAGAGCTTCGTATTGCGCATCAGAAAGTCCTTTGCAGCCAAAAGTTATAAATCCAGTTCTGAATCCCCAGGCAAAATCTTCTTTTGTAGGTCCGTCAATTTTTGCGGCAAGAACATTTTCGTGCAGGTCGCACAGATATGCAAATAGCGACTGTTTTTCTATATCGTCTTCATAGTTCAGTCCGAAGTACGCATCATCGCACCAAACCATTACTTTTGCGCCTTTTTCCGCAATTTCCTTTACAATTGAAACAAGCTGTTTTGCTTCGTCTGAAGTTGGACTGTAGCCTGAAGGGTTCTGCGGAAAATTCAGAAGAATCCGAACAGAGCCAGATTCAGCCTGTTTTTGCATAGTTTCTTTCAATCCTTCAATGTTGAATTTTCCATCCTTGAACATCTTGAACTGAACAAATTTTGCGTTTCGTCTTGCTTCGGCAATAAGAACGTAATTGTCCCAAGACGGATCTGCTGCAACAAGCGGCTTTGTTTCATCAAGGAAAAGGTCTGCAAGGTAGGAAATTCCCGCTGTAAGTCCAGGAACAACAACCGGCAATGAGAATTTTTTATCTTTTAAAAGCGGATTTTTGCGGATAATTGATTCTTTCCACATTGCACGCAAATCTGGATTTCCTGCTGTCGGCGCATATCCTACAAGTTCTGAAGAAGTTAAGTCCGGCACATATTTTTTTATAGAAGGAAGCATAATAGGTTTGCCTTCAACAACTGTGGTTCCGATTGTTCCGTTCGCAGTTTTTCCAAGTTTTTTGGCTTCTGCGCTTTGTGCGATTATTCCCTTTGGAAAGTAAAGTCTTGTTCCAACATCAGAAAGCAGCTCGCCTGGCGTTGTGCCTTTGAGCGCGTCATTTAATTCTTGTGCTAATGGGTTTATCATGATTGCAAATTATAGCTTTTTTGCCTGTTTGTTTCAATAATTTTGAGTTGCAGGATAAATGTAGAGTTTTGTATTTTGATATGTCATTATCGGACTTGATCCGATAATCTTATGTTACAAATTTTGCTAGATTCCTTGATCAAGTCAGGGAATGACAAGTGTCGTGGCACAAAAATGAAGTTTCTTGAAAATCTTTTGAATTTAACTTGAAAAATTTAATAGATTTTATTATATTTAAAGAAATTAGCAATAGCTAACTATTCTTTTTATCCCAGGAGGAAATTATGGGCGGTTGTAAAATTCAGAAAATTGTCGGACGTGAAATTCTTGATTCTCGCGGAAATCCTACAGTAGAAGTTGACGTTACTTTGGAAAGCGGCGCGTTTGGCAGAGCATCAGTTCCTTCTGGAGCTTCTACTGGTGAGAATGAAGCTCTTGAATTGCGCGACGGAGACAAAAAACGCTACTTGGGAAAAGGCGTTCTCAAGGCAGTTGAAAATGTTAACAAAGTAATTGCTCCGGCTCTTATCGGAATGTGCGGACTTGAGCAGCGCTCGATTGACAAAAAAATGATTGAGCTTGACGGAACAAAAACAAAGTCCAAGCTTGGAGCAAATGCAATTCTTGGAGTTTCACTTGCAGTGGCAAAAGCAGCCGCAGCTTACCTTGGCATTCCTCTTTACCGTTACATTGGCGGAACAAATACTTACACATTGCCAGTTCCAATGATGAACATTATAAATGCCGGACAGCATTCAGACGCTCCTATCGCATTCCAGGAATTTATGATTCGCCCGGTTGGAGCTTCTTCATTTAAAGAAGGAATCCGCATGGGAACAGAGGTTTTCCATAGCTTGAAGGCTGTTTTAAAGGCACGCGGACTTTCAACTGCTGTTGGCGATGAAGGCGGTTTTGCTCCTAAACTTGACGGAACAGAAGATGCTCTTGATACAATCGTAAAGGCTATAAAAGAAGCTGGGTATGAGCCTGGAAAAGATGTAAAAATCGCAATGGACTGCGCTTCCTCTGAATTCTATGAAAACGGAATTTACGATTATACTTGGAAAGAAGGCGCGGACGGAAAAAAACTTACTTCGGCACAGCAGGCAGATTATCTTGCAGATCTTATTTCAAAGTATCCTATTGATTCAATTGAAGACGGAATGGCGGAAAGCGACTGGGAAGGCTGGAAACTTCTTACTGATAAAATCGGCTCAAAATGTCAGCTTGTTGGCGATGACCTTTTTGTTACAAATGTTGAATATCTAAAGAAAGGAATCGAGCTTGGATGCGCAAATTCAATTCTTATAAAAGTAAATCAGATTGGCTCTCTTACAGAAACTCTTGATGCAATTGAAATGGCTCACCGCCACGGATATACAAGTGTAACTTCGCACCGTTCCGGCGAAACAGAAGATTCAACAATTGCCGACATCGCAGTTGCAACAAATTCAGGACAGATTAAAACAGGTTCCGCATCTCGTTCAGACCGCATGGCAAAGTACAATCAGCTTTTGCGCATAGAAGAAGAACTTGGAGACTTGGCGGTTTACGGCTACAAGAGAGTGAAATAGCTGTTTTTAATTTTTATACAATAGGGTTCAACCTCGAGACCTTTGTAGAATATGCTCCGGGAAAAGGAATGTAAGCCTCCTTGCCCGGAGTTTTTTTTGTTTCGGGAAAAAATTTACGGTTTTGCAGTTCTGCATTTTTCTTACAACAAAAAAATCCTAATAAGTTTCTTTCCTTTTTTATGGATTTATTCAAAAAATCACATAAATTAACAAAATAATCAAGAAAATTGGGAATTCAGGAAACGTTTCATATTGTATACTTTAATCAAGCTAAAAAGTAACGGAACGTTTTTGGAGTTCTGTTAACTAAAAAAAAATAAGATATGCATTTTTAAGGAGGTTTATCTTATGAAAAAAATTATCGCTGTTCTTTTGGCTTGCGCTCTTGTGCTTCCATGTTTCGCAGCAAAAAAGAAAGGAACAAAAGTAGGTGTTTCTATGCCTACAAAAGACTTGCAGAGATGGAACCAGGACGGAGCAAACATGAAGGCTCAGCTGGAAAAAGCAGGCTATGTTGTTGACTTGCAGTATGCTAACAACGACATTGCAACTCAGGTTTCCCAGATTGAAAACATGATTACTGGAAAATGCAATGTTCTTGTTGTTGCTTCTATTGATGGTTCAGCTCTTAAAAACGCGCTTGACGGTGCAAAGAAAAAGAGAATTCCGGTTATTGCTTATGACCGCTTGATTATGAACACAAATTCAGTTTCTTACTATGCAACATTCGACAACTACAAAGTAGGAACAATTCAGGGTGAATATCTTGTTGACAAGCTGAATCTCAAGAACCGCACAAAATCAGATCCTGCTTACATCGAATTCTTCACAGGTTCTCCAGATGACAACAACATCAACTTCTTCTTCGGCGGAGCAATGGACACACTCAAGCCTTACCTTGACAGCGGAGTTCTCGTTTGCCGTTCAGGACAGACTTCAAAAGCACAGTGCGCAACTTTGAACTGGTCTACAGAAGAAGGTCAGAAACGCATGGAAAACCTTATTACTTCAAATGGATACGGTCCACGCGGAACAAAACTTGACGCTGTTTATTCTTCAAACGACTCTGTTGCAATGGGAATTACAAACGCTCTTGTTGCAGCTGGCTACACAAAGGCAAACTTCCCGATTGTTACTGGACAAGACTGCGACATTGGTTCTGTAAAGAACATGCTCAAGGGAACTCAGGCAATGTCTGTTTTCAAAGACACACGCACTTTGGCAGAAAAAGTTGTTGGAATGGTTGACGCTCTTCTTCAGGGAACAAAACCAGAAATCAACGACACAAAGACTTATGACAATGGCAAAGGAATTGTTCCTTCATACCTTTGTGATCCAGTTTACGCTGATGTTTCAAACTACAAGGCTCTCCTTGTTGATTCTGGATACTACACAGAAGCTCAGCTTAAATAGCAAAAGCTAAAATGGTCAAGGCGGGGTCAAAAGCCCCGTCTTTTTTAGAAGTTTATAATCGGCTTAAAATAGGAGATTCCAATGGCAAAAGCATTATTGGAAATGCGGAATATTACAAAAGAGTTTCCTGGCGTCAAAGCTCTGAACAACGTTACGCTTTCTGTAGAAGAAGGCGAGATTCATGCTCTTTGCGGCGAAAACGGAGCTGGAAAGTCTACTCTTATGAATGTTTTAAGCGGCATTTACGGATACGGCTCTTATTCCGGCGATATTATCTATGACGGCAAACTCTGCAAATTCCAGACAATAAAAGACAGTGAATCGCTGGGCATTGTAATTATTCATCAGGAGTTGGCTCTTGTTCCTCTTCTGACGATTGCAGAAAATATGTTCCTTGGAAATGAGCGCGGCTCAAAATTCAAGGTTGACTGGGCAGAAACATTCGACAAGGCTGATTCCCTTCTTGCGGAAGTTGGTCTTAAAGAATCATCACATACACTTATAAAGGACATTGGCGTTGGCAAGCAGCAGCTTGTAGAAATTGCCAAGGCACTTGGAAAAAAAGTTCGGCTTTTGATTTTGGACGAGCCAACCGCTTCATTGAATGAAAACGAATCCAAGCATCTTTTGGATTTGCTCCTTGAATTCAAAAAGCATGGAATGACTTCAATTATTATTTCCCACAAGCTGAATGAAATTTCTTATGTTGCTGACAAAATTACAGTTATCCGCGACGGCGCTGTAATAAAAACGCTCGACAAGAGCAAAGACGATTTTTCAGAGAATACAATTATTGCGGCGATGGTTGGCCGTGATATTACAGATAGATTTCCTAAGCGCGCTTCAAAAGTTGGAGATGTCTGCTTTGAAGTCAAGAACTGGTGCGTTGATCATCCTGTTTTCGACGGAATCAAGGTTTGCGACAATGTGAATTTCAATTTGCGCAAAGGCGAAGTTCTTGGAATTTCGGGGCTTATGGGAGCCGGGCGCACTGAACTTGCAATGAGCGTTTTTGGGCATTCTTATGGCGCGAATATTTCCGGACAGATTTTTCTTAACGGAAAAGAAATTGAGCTTCCGAATGTAAAGTCCGCAATCAACCACAAGATTGCCTATGTTACAGAAGACCGCAAAGGCAATGGACTTATTCTTTCAGAAACAATTACACAGAATACAATTTCTGCAAAGCCGGAAAAAGTTTCCAAGCATGGAATTTACAACTTTGACGAATGCCGGCGCGTTGCCCAGGATTCAGCAAAGGAAATGCGTACAAAATGCGCAAGTGTAGACGAAGCTGTAGGAAATCTTTCGGGCGGAAATATGCAGAAAGTTCTTCTTGGAAAATGGCTTTTTGCAGACCCGGATATTCTGATTCTTGATGAGCCGACACGCGGAATTGATGTTGGCGCAAAATACGAGATTTACTGCATTATAAACCGCATGGTTGCAGAAGGAAAATCTGTAATTTTGATTTCTTCTGAAATGCCGGAAGTACTTGGAATGAGTGACCGCATTTATGTTATGAATGAAGGCCGCATGATTGCAGAAATGGACGCTAAGGATGCAAGTCAGGAAAAAATCATGTCATGCATCATCAACTCGGAAAATAAATAGCCTAACCTAATTAAGGAGTGTAAGATAAAACAGTCGAAATAGCGTCTGTTTTATCTACTTAAAGTTTGCGTTGCAAACTTTTTATTAAATGCAATTTCTCACTTTGTTGCGAAATTG
>NZ_DBKJ01000102.1:19460-24030 GCF_002297325.1 Treponema sp. UBA753
TAAATATGGCAGTTAACACAAACAGCTTAAAGAAAATGCTTAAGGGCAACACGATGATTTTTATTCTTCTGGCGGTCATGCTGTTTTTTCAGGCTTTGATTGTTGGATTCGGAAAAGGCTCGCTTTTTGCTCCGGAAAATATTACAAACCTTATAAACCAGAACGCTTGGGTTGTAATTCTTGCAACTGGTATGCTTCTGTGTATTCTTACCGGCGGAAACATTGACCTTTCTGTTGGTTCTGTAATTTGTCTTGTTGGCGCGGTTGCAGGAATTTTAATTGTAAATCTTGGCTGGCCAGTTATTCCTTCGATTATTGTATGTCTTATTGTCGGAACAGCAATCGGCGCATGGCATGGATTTTTTATTGCCTATGTTCATATTCCGCCGTTTATTTGTACTTTGTCCGGAATGCTTTTGTGGCGCGGAGTTGCCTTGATTCTTCTTGGCGGAATGACAATTTCTCCGTTCCCTTCAACATTCATGAATATCTTTAACAGCTATCTTCCAGACCTTGCGCTTGAGCAGGCAACAGACGAGCTTTTTGAAGCCTCAGAAGATGCCTATTATGCTCTTGTTGACAAGAATGCGCAGATTACTTTGATTGTAACTTTGATTATTGCCGTTATCTGCTGCTTTGTTACTGTTGCTTCCGCAGTTTGTAGCCGCGCCTCAAAAAAGAGAAAGGGATATTCTGTATCTTCTGCAGGCTCGTTTATTGGGAAACAGGTTGTTTTGTGCGCTGTGATTATGCTTGTTGGCTGGCTTCTTGCCCAGGACAAAGGACTTCCGCTTATTCTTGTAATTCTTGCGGTGATTGTCGGAATCTATTCTTACTACACACAAAATACAGTTCCTGGCCGCTATCTTTATGCAATCGGCGGAAATGAAAAAGCTGCCCGTCTTTCCGGTGTAAACACAGACAACGTTATGTTCTTTGCTTACACAAACATGGGATTCATTGCGGCTGTTGCTGGCCTTGTTTGTGCTGCCCGATTGAACTCTGCTGCTCCTACTGTTGGAACAAGCTACGAAATGGATGCAATTGCGTCATGCTTTATTGGCGGAGCTTCAGCTTATGGTGGAACAGGAACTGTAGGCGGTGCTGTAATCGGCGCTGTCTTTATGGGAATCCTTAACAACGGTATGTCGATTCTTGGTGTTGATGCTAACTGGCAGCGCGCTGTAAAAGGTCTTGTTCTTTTGCTTGCTGTAATCTTTGATGTTGTTTCAAAGAAAAGAAGCAGTTCAAAATAAAAGTTAATTCTTATTCATTTTTTTCCTCCTTTTGTTTTGCCCGGTGTCTAAAAAGATGCCGGGTATTTTTTTATATTTAGGTTCAATTTCAAGTTTTGATAAAAACAGTTACCTAACTGTCATTCCAGTGCTAGAAAGTCTGTCATTGCCGTTCTTGACACGGCAATCTGATGTAAATTTGCAATGGATTATTAACCGAGTTTCTTTCAGAAACATCGCAGGGTCAAGCCCGATAATGACAGTAAAATATAAAATTTACTTTAACGCTGATTGCGCTTTGAATTAGTGTATTTAAAAAAGACTTGGAATGTTGTATAATATAAGCACAGAATTTCCTCAAAAGAACTTAAGCTTTTAGAGGTTTCAATTAATTTTAACGAGGTTTGTCATGGGCGATATTACCCGCAGAATCACAAGAAAATCATTAAAGGCAAAAAGAAAAGCGGCCATAAAAACTATAAAGGCGCAGGCAAAAGAAAAAATCCATCAGATAAAGGTTGACTATTCTATGGATGCTGAAAAGAAAAAAGAAAAGGCAGCTGAACGTGAGCGCAAACGTGAGCTTAGAGCGCAAAAAGCAAACGCCCGCTTGTCTTACAATGCACGTCAGCCGCGTCCATTTACACTTGGCGAAGATGTTCTTAGTTCAATTGCAAACGGAATAGGGGCAGGACTTAGTGTTTCGGCGATTGTTCTTTTGGTTATCCGCGCGTATTTTTATGCCCCGGCTGCGCAGAAAAGCACTTATATTTCAACATTCGCAGTGTTTGGCTCAAGCCTTTTTGTGCTTCATCTTATGGCGACTCTTTACCATGCGATTTCACCTTCAAAGGCAAAAAAAGTATTTTCTATTTTTAACCATTGCGCAATTTATCTTTTTATAGGCGGAATTTTTACACCTTTGATGCTTGCCAAAATGTCTGGACCTGCCACAACCGCTTGTGCTGTTCTGTGGGGAATTCTTGCGTTTCTTTTGGTTTTGTATGCAGTGTTCGGCGCAAGGCTTCATTCATTTTCTGTTTTTACATACATAGTTTTTGCGGCGATTCTTTTAGGGCTTGTTGCTTCTGGAGCTATTGCGTTGAGCTTTTCAAGCAAAGTGTTTTTGTTTGCAGGAGCAGCCGCTTATGGAATAAGCCTTGCATTCTTTATGATGCGGAATTTCAAATGGACTCACAGCATTTTCCACCTGTTTGCGATTGGAGCTGCGGTTTTAGTTTTCTTTGGAATTTATAACCTTATATAATCTGAAATTCTTTGATAAAAATAAAAGTTTAAGTGTCATTCAATAAATCGAAATGTCTCTGAATGACATAAAGTACTTTTGGACGCTCTAGCTATTGTAGGGGATTATCCAATCAAGCTGGATAATGACAGTAAAATATAAAACTAGAAATAGAATTCCCGGCTGTTTTTGCAACCGGGAAATTTTTTTAATAATGCGGCGGCTTTCTATTTGGAATGTCGCCTTCAAGAATGTCAGAAACTTCATGCAGCTTCTGAGACAAAAGTTTGTTTTCAGTCCTAAGCCGCTCAATTGTTTCTGTATGCTCAACAGAAACCGCCTGAAGCTGGTTTACAAAATCTTCCATGTAGGCAAGCTTTGTTTCAAGGCTGATTATTTTTTCTTCAATTTCTTTTTCCATTTGAATTATTCCAAATCGTATGTTTCGCCGTATTTTACAATTTCAACATTCGGAAATCCATTTTCTGCAAGATAACCTTTAAGATGTGCCTGCGCATCTTTTTCGCCATGCACAAGAAAAATCTTTTTGAGCCTGCTTGTGTCTATAAGCTTGAGCCATTCAGTGCATTCTTTGTAGTCAGCGTGCGCGCTGAATGAGTCAATTTGCTTTACCTGAGCGTTCACCTTGTACCAGTCGCCAAGAATCTTAACTTCCTTTTCGCCTTCAAGAATTCTGCGTCCCAAAGTGTGTTCGGACATATAGCCTACAATCAAAATTATGTTGTTCGGATTTGAAATGTTGTTCGCCAAATGGTAAAGAATGCGTCCGGCTTCGCACATTCCGTCTGCGCTCAAAATTATCATTGGACCATTTTTTTTGTTAAGCTCTTTGGATTCATCGACGCTTGTAATAAACTGAAGCGAGTTAAAGCCGAACGGATTTTTGTGGTGCGCAAGGAACGCTTCCTGAGTTGCAGCATCGTAGCATTCCTGATGAAGCTGGTAGATTCCGGTCGCATTCACCGCCATAGGGCTATCCATGTAAATTGGAATCTGCGGAATTCTTTTTTGGTCAACTAAAAGATGAAGGTAATAAACAATTTCCTGCGCACGCTCGATTGCAAATGTTGGAATGATTATTTTTCCTTTTGAATCAATTGCCTGACGCACAACTTTTTCCAGCTCGTACATTGTGCTCGAAGTTTCAGCATGAAGCCTGTTGCCGTAAGTGCTTTCCATGAAGATATAGTCAGGAGCGGGCATATTTGTTGCCGGGTCTTTTATGATTGGCTTGTTGCGCCTTCCCAAGTCTCCAGTGTAAAGAACTCTAAGCTCGTTTTCTCCGTCTGCGTTTTGAGATGGTTCATTTTTTAAAGAAAGCTTTGCACCGAACAGTTTGTGCCAAAGTTTTGGTTTTATGCCGCTTCCTGCGATTGCTTTTGTTCCTTGCTGATTTTTCCTTTGCCCGGTAATTGTAAAGTAGGCTAGGGAACTTCCGAGAATGTGCCCCGCATCAAAAAATTCAAGCTGAACATCCGGGGCAATGTACATTTTGCGATTGTAGCCTAGAGTAACAATCTGATTTGCCGCTTTTACGCAGTCCGCTTCGTTGTATAAAGGTTTCCAAGTAAAAGCTTCGCCTTTCTTTTTTGCCTGCTTTGCAAGAAATTCAGCGTCCCTGGCTTGAATGCGCGCGCTATCCATCATAACAATATTTGCAAGGTCTCTTGTTGCCGGAGTTGCGTAAATTGTTCCGTCGTATCCGTTTTTCATAAGAACAGGAAGAAGCCCGCAGTGATCATAATGTGCATGGGTCAAAACAACGCTTTCAACTTTGTCCGCCGGAAAACTGAATTCCCTGTTCTTTTTATCTGATTCCGCTCTCCGCCCCTGAAAAGCTCCGCAGTCTACCATTATGCTGCGTCCGTCAATTTCAAGTATATGCCGGCTTCCTGTAACTTCTTCTGCCGCTCCAAGTGAATATGCTGTAACTGCCATAAAAGCCTCCTGATGTAATGCTAAAAAAGTGCCTATTTTTAATTATAAACCCGATTTGCGATTTTCTCAATTTTTTTCTTTTATACTGAAACCCTTGCTTACGTAGCTTTGCAAAAGAAAATCCTGAACA
>NZ_DBKJ01000005.1:0-10098 GCF_002297325.1 Treponema sp. UBA753
GACGGATAAAAACAAGTCCGCCTAAGTCGCGCGTGCGGCTGACCCAGCCGTTCAATACAACTTTCTTGCCAACGTCAGCCTTTGTAAGCTCGCCGCAAGTTACAGTTCGTTTAGAATTTTCCATAAGATATTCCTTTTTGCCACGGAATGAATCCGTATTGATTTTTTTATAAAAAGTTTGCAGAAAAATATTTTAATGTTTCACACTTTTTTTTACAACAACCTTGAAGTTGTACAAATGGATTCAGACTTTGAACGCGCCTTTTTCTGCAAGACTTAGGAAAGCTTTTACAACTTCAGGATCAAACTGCTTGCCGCTGTTCATTTTAAAATCCTCGATAATTTTTTCCAGTGGAAAAGCTTTTCTATAACAACGGTCTTGGCTCATGCAGTCAAAAACATCAGCAACAGAAATAATGCGCACAATTTCAGGAATTTCATTTCCTTTGAGACCTTTCGGATAACCAGTGCCGTCAATCCGCTCATGGTGATAAAGGGCGGCAAGGCAAGCATCTGGAATCAATGTAAGTTCTTTTAGCAGGTTATAGCCAGTTGTTGTGTGGCTCTGCATAAGCTTGTATTCAGCATCGGTAAGTTTTTCAGGCTTTCTTATAATTTCGTCAGGAATAGCAATTTTTCCGCAGTCATGGAAAAGTCCGCAGTAATAGGCATTAAGGCACTCATCGCTAGACTTGCCCATTTCCTTTGCAAGCAAATACGAATATTTTGCAACGCGCTCTGAATGTCCGCCTGTATAAATGTCCTTGGCATCGATAAATTTTGTAAAAGCCTTTATTACCTGCTCAAGCGTAAGCCTATCGTGCTCGCGGTCTCTTTCCTTCGCAAGATTTATAGCATGAAGCCTGATTCTGGAAATTACAAGGCAAAGCCACATTATGTAAAAAAGCATAAAGGCATAGAAAAACGGACGGTAAAACAAATCATTTTCAAACTTGTAGTTTACTTTCCAAGATTTAAATTTCATCAAGTTGTCTGTGTCTTCTGTGTAGAAAACAAAGCCCATGGAAATGCTGTTCACGTCCTGCACTCTGCCAGGAATATATTTTTCTATGCTAGGATAAAAAACAATTTTACTTCCAGGATCAAGCGGAATAAGAATATTATTTAAGTTTTTTATTATACGAACTGAAAAGTCGGATTCCTCTGCTTTTTTTAAATCTATCAAAGGCTGCGACGGTTTTTTTTCTGCACGGCTTTTGTAAATTTCAACAAAACCATTCCAAGCATTGTTCAAATAACAAGGCTGCGTTATGTTTACTTCCACATTCCATTCTTTTATCGCGCGCTTGTTAAGATTTTTTACAACTCCAGTGTAGATTCTGCCAGTAAGAGTTCCTTTTCCCGGATGAGCAGAAGCAATGTAAGGAACATAAGTTGTCCAAGCATCGCCTTTTAACTGGCGTTTCCCTATTGAAAACTGAATATCCGGAGAAATATCATTTTCGGTAATATATTCTTTTGCTGTGGCAAATACAAAAAATCCAACTGTTGCAGCCACAAACGAAACTGCGAGAAGAACTATATAAAATTTTTTTAAGAACTTTTTCATAGCAGAATCTTTTCCGTGGAAAACTGCCGCGCATTGAACACAGCAGATATTTTTTGAATTCTTTTAGTCCATACAACCTGAAATCAAATATACAAACGGAGAATTCCAGTAAATTGTAACTTCGTTGCAAGAATAGCTTTGCACGCTGTCTATGTAGCAGGCGGCATAAGGAGCGTCAGAAAGATTTGCACGCGCAAAAGGGTCTTCAAGCTTTGAGTCAGGACCGCCCACAAGCATCCCCGGCATAGGCTTTTTGGCAACTTGCGAAGGCCTGTGATGCGGAAGAATCGGCGAAAGCGTTCCAAAACCAGTCACAAAACAGTATGAGGTTGTGTTTTTTCCAAGCAAATAGTCAATCTGGCATTTTGCTGCTTCCTTGTATTTTTTATTTGGTGAAATTTTGTCCGCAAGCAAGAAAAGCATTCCGTTGTTTGCAACACCCATGTTGCTTCCCCAGACATATTCATACATCGAAAGCGAAACATCATAAGAGTCCATAGCAACATTCTTGAGTTTTTCATTTGCCTTTGAAAGAAACGCTTTTTGCGCTTTTTGATAAAATGAATCCTTTGGAGCGTCGCTTGAAAGATATTCGTAAAGTCCATAAAGGCCAACCTGCTGCCAGCCAAGATCCTGTCCAATTTCAACTGGATTATAAGCCTTTAAAAGCTCAAGATATTTTTCGTCCCCAAAAGTTTTGTAGAGTTCTGCAAGCGCCCAGAATCTTTCGTCTGCATCCTGCGAATCATTGTAAGCTCCAGTTGTAAACAAAATCGGATTTGTAAAGCCTTTTCCATCAAAAGGAGTTTTTTCAAGATATTCCCAAGCTTTTTTTGCAGCTGAAGAATATTTTGCGCTTTCTTCATAATCTTTAAAAATTCTTGAAGCCATTGCCATTGCAGCAGCAAAATCGGCAGTAGCGGCAGTTGAAACAGGACACAAAACGAGCCTGTCTTTTTCGTCCTGAGGCATAACTTCTCCGGGAAATTCCCTGCAAGAAACTTTGTGGAACACAGCTCCGGTTTCTGGAATTTGCATCTTAAGCATCCAGTCAAGCTCGTACTTTATTTCATCAAGAATGTTTTCAGAAGCAAATGCATTTTTATTATGGTCGTAGGCAAGCATCAAGTCGCAGGCAGCTTTTGCAGCAGGAACAACATAGCGTCCGTAGTCGCCGGCATCGTGCCAACCGCCGTTTACATCGTAGGAAGTTTCAACATTGCCGTATACAACTGCGCACGTTGTGTGGCATTCCGGATGTCCAAAATCCGCATCCTGAACTTTTGTTCCGCATCTTTGCAGATAAAAAAATCTTACCGCGCTTTTTAAAATTCCATCATAAATATTAGTTGCAATTTTGAACTCAAATGACTCGCCGTATTTTCCAGCTTTAATTTTGTAAGTTCCTTCTGCGGAAAGCTTTGAAAAATCCGCAATCGCGGTTTGCTCACCAGAAGCTCCGTTGAACTTTGCATTTTTCAGTTTGCCGGAAAAAACAACATTTTCAGTTTTTGTATCTACAACTTCAAAAGCTCCAGAAA
Organism: Treponema sp. UBA753; assembly: GCF_002297325.1. Taxonomy (NCBI): domain Bacteria; kingdom Pseudomonadati; phylum Spirochaetota; class Spirochaetia; order Treponematales; family Treponemataceae; genus Treponema; species Treponema sp. UBA753. The sequence continues at coordinate 3,112 of NZ_DBKJ01000005.1, forward strand.
TTTTCGCGCTCTTCTTTGAGCGGACTACAGCAATTTTTTTTGCGGAAGGCAAATATCCAAGCTGGTTCAAGTTTACATTTGAAGTCGTTGTTGAAGTAACAATTTCTGTAATTCCAGAAGCGTCAACAAGCTCAAGGTTAAAGTTGTCAAAGAAAATTGAATGTCCCTTCATGTCTTCCGGGCAGCCTTTTCCCATGCCAACGTTCAAAACAAGCCGCGGAGAAAAATCTGTAGGCTCGCGCATTGTAAATGTAGCTTCAATATGCTTGGTTTCTTTTCCCACGGAATCCCAGCCGCCAACATAAGCGTGGTAATCTCTTCCGTTCACCTGAAGCCGCCATTCAAAAGTTCTTTCTATAGAAGAATGCACATCAAAAGAATATTTGTAAACGCCGCCTTTGTACAAAAAAAATCCATCGAAATACGGCTGAATTGCATATTCATAAGGTCCGGGATTTTTTATGCGGATTTCCATTTCTCCGTTTTCGGTTACAAGCTGATCCGCGCTTCCATTTGAAAGAAACATATCCCAAAATTTTTTTCCTTTGCTGAAATCTCCGTTTTTTATAAGATTTGAAGTTTTTTCAGGCTCTTCTGTTTCTTCATTTTTTACAGATTTTCCAAAAGCAAACGAAACAAACAAAGCCGATGCCACCAAAAGAGAAAAAATCAGTTTTTTCATAAAAACTCCTATGAAATATAAGCTGATTTGACACTCGAAATAGATTATAATCCGCTTTTTGCAAATTAGAAAGGTCTGAAATATAAATTTAATAAAATTTATATAAATGCTTAATAAAATTTTGACATTATGTGTAAAAAAATCCCCATGCAAAATTTAAGTTCTGCACAGGGAATATCTACATTTTACCAAGCTAAGCTCTTCCGTATAGATGTGTAAAATGCGCAAGGAAATTCTTGGCATCTTCTGAAAACTGCTCTTTTGTTGCGCGCCATTTCCAGTTGTTTCCAACTGTTGACGGAATATTCATGCGGGCTTCTTTGCCAAGTCCAATCAAATCCTGCATAGTAAGAATGCAAGTATTTGCAACGCTCGACATTGCCGCAATCATCATTTCTTTTACAACTTCACGGTTTTCTTTTACACGAAGATACTCCTTGGCATTTTCCACGTCTTTTTTAGAAGCTGTTTCTGTCCAGCCAAGAATTGTGTCGTTGTCGTGAGTTCCTGTGTAAACAACGCAGTTCTGTGTGTAGCGGTAAGGAATATAGTCGCTTGTTTCGCGCGAATCAAATGCAAACTGAAGAACTTTCATTCCAGGGAACCCTGAATCCTTTAAAAGCTGCTTTACGCTGTCTGTAAGAAATCCGAGGTCTTCAGCAATAACAGGCATTTCGCCAAATTGCTTTTTAAGCGAATTGAACAAATCCATTCCAGGTCCCTGACGCCAAACGCCAACTTTTGCATTTGTAGAGCCATAAGGAATACAATAGAAAGAATCGAATCCGCGGAAATGGTCAATTCTGATAACATCATAAATCGCCATGCTTTTTTCAAGACGCTTTTTCCACCAGGCATAATCAGTCTGCTTCATGTATTCCCAGTTGTATACAGGATTTCCCCAAAGCTGACCATCCGCAGAAAATCCATCTGGAGGACAGCCTGCAACTTCAACCGGTTTGTAGTTTTCGTCAAGCATAAACTGGCTTGGATTTGACCAGACATCGGAACTGTCCGCCGCAACATAAATCGGAATGTCGCCTATAATCTTTATTCCTTTTTCATTCGCATATTTTTTAAGGGCATACCACTGCTTAAAAAAGAAATACTGAAGCATTTTATAATATTGCATACGTTCTGCGGATTTCTTTTTCCAAGAATCAAGAGCATCTGGCTTTCTGCATCGAATGTCTTCTTCCCAAAAATCAAATGCAATTCCGCCGTGAGCATCTTTTATCGCCATAAAAAGGGAATAGTCTTCAAGCCAAAACGCATTTTCAGCGCAGAAAGAATCAAAGTCAGATGGAATATTTTTATTGAAATTTTTCTGAATTATTGAAAAAACTTTATGCCGCTCAATGTAAAGCGTTCCGTAGTCCACATAGCGCTCATTGCCGCCCCAGTTTACATTTTCATAGTCGGATTTCTGCAAAAATCCCTGTTCCGCCAAAAAATCAAAATCAATAAAATAAGGATTTCCGGCAAAAGTAGAAAAGCTTTGGTAAGGTGAATCTCCATAGCTTGTAGGGCAAACCGGAAGAATCTGCCAGTACTTTTGGTCTGCGCTTTTTAAGTAATCAACAAAGTCATAGGCATTTTTGCCCATTGTTCCAATTCCTGTTTTTCCAGGCAAAGATGAAATGTGCATCAGCACACCGCAAGCACGTTTGTTCAACATATATTTCCTCGTAAATATTGAAGTTATTTATTTACAATTGATTTCACTGTTTCGCCTTCGACAAATTCAAAAGGAATAATCTTATGAACTGCCGGAGCTTTCTTTTCAACGCAGTCTATAAAAGTTTTAAGACCTTGTATAGCCAGATCTTCGTTCGACTGCTTTATAGTTGTAATTCTAGGACAATAAAAATCCGCAATGGAAAGTCCGTCAAATCCAATTATAGAAATATCTTCGGGAATTGAATAGCCAAGCTGCTTAAGTTTTCTGCACGCGCCAATCGCCATAACATCGGACATACAAAAAACCGCAGTTAAGTCAGGAAACTTTTTTATAAGCTCTTCCGCCGCAGAAGCTCCGCCTTCAAAACTGTAGCGTGTTGTAACGTAAGATTTTTCAAAGTCAAAATCAAGTCCGGCAAGTTCAAGGCCTTCAATAAATCCGTCGTAGCGGTTTTTAGAAGTTTCAGAACTTTCAAAGTCGCCGCCAATTACTCCGATTTTTGTGTGTCCGTGCTTTACAAAATACCGGGCAACATAAAGCGAAGCCTGAAATTCGTCTGTGCTTACACTTGAAAGATTTTCAAACCCTTCTCTTTTTGGCTTGGTCGTAATAAGAATGCAAGGAACTTTTATTTTTTTAAAGTCCTCGCTGAACCGTTCTGGGTTTCCGCCTAAAAAGACAAAGCCAAGCGGTTTTTTTTCATAGTAAATGTTCAAGGCGCACTGGGCTTCGTTGCTGTATTCACCGACAATCTTATTGTCATATTCATCAAGAATAACAACGCTTGCATTATATGGAAGTTTTTCAATCCGCTTTTGCATAAGCTCAAGGATATTGTAAAAAAGCATATTGTTTGTTCCTTTTACAATAATCACAATTGTCTTGCTTCCGCGGGATTTAAGCTCCTTTGCATTTTTGTTAAGAACAAAATCATGCTTGTTTACAACTTCCAGAACTTTTTTGCGCATTTCATCGCTTACATAAGCCTGATTATTTAAAACGCGCGAAACAGTTCCAACGGCGCAGCCACATTCTCTAGCAATATCCTTGATTGTCATATAAAACCTTCCTGCATTTTTTAAATAAACTGTTTTACCTTAAAACAAACAATACGGCAAAAGAGCGGAAAATCCGCCCTTAAGATTGAATGTGTCCTTAGCCTTTTACCGCCCCGGAAATTACGCCTTTTATAATGTATTTCTGCGAAGCAATGTAGAAAATTACAATCGGAATAATCGCAAGAACAAGCATCGCCATGAATCCGCCGTAGTCAGTTGCGCCGTAAGCTCCCTGCATTGCAATTTGAATGGCAACAGGAACAGTTTTGTGGTCAGTTCCTAAAATAAGATAAGGAAGCAAATAGTCGTTCCAAACCCACATCGAATTCAAAATTGAAACCGTAATAATAGTAGGCTTTAGAATCGGGAAAACAACAAGGAAGAATGTCTGAAGAGGATTACAGCCGTCAATTTCAGCAGCTTCCTCAATTTCAAGCGGAACAGCCTTTACAAATCCTGTAAACATAAACACAGAAAGTCCGGCTCCAAATCCAAGGTAAACGAAGACAATTCCAAAAACGTTGTCAAAGCTGATTCTGTTTACAACGAAAGTCATTGTGTACATAACCATCTGGAACGGAACAATCATGCTGAATGCAAACAGGAAATAAATTGCCTTTGTGAATTTATTTTTTACACGGACAATGAACCAGGAAGCCATCGACGTGCAGACAATAATCACAAGGACAGAAGCAATTGAAACCCACACAGAACGGACAAACGAAATAAAGAATCCCGAAGACGAAAGCCCGTTCAGGTAATTTTCAAAACCAACAAAAGTCTCTGAGTTCGGCATTGCAAACGGCGAACTTGAAATATAAAGGCGAGACTTAAAGGAGTTGAGCAAAACAAGCAAAATCGGAATTAAAAATATAGCCGAAAGCAAGCAAAGAAAAACAAAAGCTATTGTATTGCTGCAGGTCTTCTGCTTTGAAAGTGTCATTGTTCAACCTCCTTCTGGTTTGTAAGTTTAAGCTGAATAAATGCAATAGCCGCAACGATGATAAAGAAAACAACAGCCTTAGCCTGTCCTACTCCGTGCCAGTGCATATTGCGTCCGTAGAAAGCGTTATATATATTCAAAGCGAGCATCTCCGTTGTTTTTTCTGGAGCGCCAGCTGTCAATGCCAAGTTCTGGTCAAACATTTTGAAAGTGTTTGTAAGCGTAAGGAATGTACAAATTGTAATTGAAGGCATTACCATAGGAATTTTTATCTTAAAAAGAACAGTCATTGGAGAAGCTCCGTCAATCTGGGCGGCCTCAATCAAATCATTCGGAATATTCTGAAGTCCGGCAATATAAATTACCATCATGTATCCGATAAGCTGCCAGTTTGTAAGAATTACAAGTCCCCAAAAACCAAACTGTGTCTTAAAAGTTATGTCCATTCCAAAATTCGAAAGAACACCGTTTATAAGAAGATTCCAAATATATCCCAAAACGATTCCGCCAATTAAGTTCGGCATAAAGAAAATCGAGCGGAAAATCGCAACTCCCTTAAGTTCCCTTGTAAGAAGAACCGCAAGACTGAATGCAAAAACATTTACAGTTACAATTGAAACAACAGTGAATAATGAAGTAAATCCCAAGGCGTGAATAAATTCATTGTCTGCGGTAAAAGCCTTGACATAGTTCGCAAAGCCAACCCAAGTAGCATCTGTAACAGTAGGAAAGTCCGTGAAAGAAAGTCCGATTCCCATTAAAAAAGGAATCACGAAAAACATTGCAAATGCCAGCAAAGTTGGCAAAAGAAATATAGGGAAATACCCCGCCAATGGTTTTTTCATTTTTCACCTCTGAAGAATTGAAAGGCATTCCTGCGGCAAAACCAATTGCATGATAAGCTCCACCGCAGGAACAAATATATTTTTAACTAATGAAGGACTGTGAAAGACACGCGGAATCTTTTTCAGAGTCCGCGAAAATTCTACATATTAGATTCTTTTTCCCATGTAGAAACAACATCAGCTGCAACATCGTCCCAGCTCTTTGAGCCCTGTGCATATCTAAGCAAAGAAGCTCCGAAGTTGTCTTTGAATGTCTGTGAAGGGAACAATGTGAAGTTCCATGCAACAGATGTAATTCCAGGCTTGCTCATCCATTTGCTGATTTCAACTGCAAGTGGGTCTGTTGGGCGTTCGCTGTCAGAGAATGTGTCAAACGGAGCAATGAATCCGAGTTTGTTTGTTACATAGTCCTTTCCAAAGTCGCTTGAATAGAGCCAGTAAACGAAATCTGCTGTAGCTTTCTGCTCTTCTGCTGAAGCTTTTGCGTTGATACAATAGAAGTTTTCTGTTCCAATGCACAAGCCCTGTGATTCTTCGCCTTCAACACCTGTGTAGATTGGAAGATATTTTACATTTTCTGGAAGAACTTTGTTTCCTGAAACACCGGCAACCTGTCCCCAAGCCCAGTTTCCGTTCTGAACCATTGCGCATTTTTCAAGAGCAAATTCAGACATAGAATCTGTAACTGTTTTTGTTCCAACAGCCTTGCGGTCAACAGTAGAATCGTTCAAGTAAAGGTCAAGAATGTTCTGGAATTCTTTTCCGTACTGGAACTTGATTTTCTTTGTTGCATCAGAAGCAAGATCAATGTTGTTGTTCTTGAATTCATAGTAAACTGGAAGGTTTGCAAGGTGAGTCTGCCATCTCCAGTCTTCGCCGGCTTTCAATGATGTAGAAGCAAAAACACCGTCAATTCCAAGAACTTTTGCGTTCTTCTGCATATCGTCAGCAACAGCCTTGAGTTTTGCAAAGTTGTTTACTTCTTCCATGCTTGAATATGGAACTGCCTTGTTTGAAAGAGCAAAGTATTTGTCTGTGATAGCCTTGTTGTAAATGATTCCGTAGCCTTCTACAACATAAGGAACACCGTAAACACCTTTTCCAGAAGTTACAGCCAAAGATTTGTCTGAAAGATGCTTGTAGATTTCTGTGTTTGAAAGATCTGCGCAATATGATTTCCAGTTTGCGTATCCGCGTGGTCCGTTAATCTGGAAAAGAGTTGGAGCTTCTTTTGTTGACATTTTTGACATAAGAGTTTGTTCATAGGAATTGTTGGCCGCTGTCTCAACAACAACTTTTACACCAGTTTCTTTCTCATACTCGTCTGCAAGTTCCTGGTAAACACCTGCAACTTCCGGCTTAAAGTTCAAGTAGCGAACTGTAAGCTGTTTTTTTCCACCGCATGAAGCAAGCATAAAAGCAGAAGATGCCGCCATAGCAACAGCTGCTGCAACTTTAATAAATTTTTTCATTTTTTCCTCCTAAAAAAATCCAAAACAATGAAATACATAGCATGGAACGTGGAAACGTTTCCATAATTTCAGTATACACATTATAAAAATATTGTCAATTTTTTTTTCAAAACTTTTATTTGAATGAATTTCATTTTATTTTCCATGGCGTTTTATTATATTTTCATGGAAACGTTTTTAGAATTTAGCGTGTTTTTTATCGCATAAAATAAAAGGCTCAATTTCGAGTTTTAAATTTTAGTGTCATTATCGGGCTTGACCCGATAATCTCTTGCTCTTTTTTTAGCAAGATTGCCGTGTCAAGCA
>NZ_DBKJ01000082.1:0-3002 GCF_002297325.1 Treponema sp. UBA753
AATATATGGAAGAGATTAGCACAAAACGCAGATTTTCTCAACGCTCGTTATTTCTGATAGAAAACTTGTCCAACTCTTTTTATATGGTCAATTAAATCTTGGTTCGTGAGTTTTGAAAAAATCGATATGTCAACTTTTATTGGCAGCAAGGAATCGTCAAAATCATTCACAAGTTCTAAAAGAACAGAACTTGGAATTTCTTCTTCAATTATTGTTAAATCTATGTCAGAGCCTTCTTGGAAATTTCCTTTTGCACGGCTTCCATAAACAACAACTTTTTTTATCTGCGAATATTTTGAGAATATTTCATTTATAATTTTTTCTTGTTTTAAAGTCAGTCCAAAAGCCATTATAAATTTTTTTTCAGTGTTTCTTTTAAATTTAAAAATTCCTTATGATAATCTAAAACGCATTTATCAATTATCTGCTGAACAGAATCTTCATCATAAGCGTGGCTAGACAAATTCCTACTGGCAATCATATCCATCCAGATGTCGCCGTTTTTTATAAGCCCGACAGAATAAGCGTTTCTTATTGCATCTTTCTATCCGATTATCTGGGAAGCTGCGCCCTTGTATTCAAGAAAATCTTTTAAAACTTTCCATGAAAGTTCCTGTGTGAATTCAAAACTTTGAACAAGCCCTGTTTTTCAAGCTTGGACAAAGTTCTTTTAGATAAAAGTTCTATGGCTTCTGAAAAATTTTCCAGCACATTGCAATAGTTTTGAAATCTCTGTTTCCAGCGAATGTCCTGTTCCATAAAATTAATTCTACCAAAAACAACTTCTTTCTTCCACAAAAAATATATCGGTTTAAATTTAAACTTTACTAGAATAAGAACAAATATTATCATGTTGTTCAATGTTTAATTCAAAACGCATTTTAATTTTTACACTGATTTCATCCGCAGTTCTCTTTTCCGCCTGTCATTTTGGAACAGATGAAACTTTTGAGCTAAGCATAAAGGACACGACAAAAGACACTGCGTTTGTAATCGGATTTACATTTGATGACTCAACAAAATTGTACGCACGAATTAATCCTGGAACAATTGCAACAATAAAATGCGAGCAGGAAGTTACAAAAATTGAATTCTTTTCAGGAATAAATTTGCAGACTAAACAAATGTATTTAAAGGCAACCTACAGCCGCAGAATAAAACACACAACCACGCTTACAATTTCAGAAACTTCCGACGGAAAATATTTTGTGAAGTAGTCTGAATTAAAACCGCAGAGTAAGTGAAGCTACAACAGGCTGGTCAAAAAGATTTGAAAGCGAAATATTCGGAGCATCAGTTTCGTAATCTTTAGGCGAACCAGTTGTGTTTCCTTCTGGATTTAAAGAAAGCTGCCTTGTATACGAAGAGCCAATTTGAAAAACTGCATTTTCGTTCATTTCAAGTTTTAGTCCAAGCGCAAATCCAGTTTCGTTTACAGTTCCGTGCAGATTCCGTCCGCCGGTGTGCAGTTCACTCATGTGATCAAAATTCGCCCAGTAAAATCCGCATTTAAATCCAACAATAAGCTGCATATTTTCTGTAACGTCATAAATTGCTGAAAAAGGAACACTCACCCTCCACTCCGCGTTTCCGTTTTCTGGAATCCAGTTTGTGTTTTCTACAACTTTTCCAACACCGTTTTTTTCAAGTTCAGCAATTCTTTTGTTTACGGAATTATCCGCAGTGTTTACACAGTTGAAATTCATCATAAATGACGGACGCAAACCAAATTTTAAATTGTCAAGAATATTCCATTTCCACCCGGCCCAAAAAGAAAATCCCTGCATTGGAACAAGCCCCGAAACTTCATTCACTGCAGAAGGATATTTTAAAGTCGGCATCACGGTGTAAGTTCCTCCTGCTCCGCACATTCCGTCCGGCGAAAAATCCAACTTAAAAATAAAAGGAATTTGTGCCACGTCAAGACAAAGGGCTTTCCAGTATCTGAATTTTCCTTCAGCCTCAAATCCAATCTTAACAGGGACAGATTCAAAAGTTTTTCCGATTTCAACTTTCGGAGCAGCAGTGCCAAGCCCCTTGTAAACGTTTTTATCGAAATAACTTGCGCGCACTCCAAGCCCAAGAGACGGAATGCCTGCCATTATGCAAACATCCATGTCGGTCAGATTATGCGGCCACGGCTTGTGATTCATTATTTTTGCATTGTAACCTGCGCCCCAGTAAATTCCAAGAAAATTCACCGACCAGGCAAAATTAATAGCATCGTCATAAAGACCTGTGTGAAAATAGTAATTTCCGTCAAGCTGATTTTGCCAGTAGCGAACATCAAACATATCGCCGTACTGAGAGCGGAAAACTCCGAATGAACATTCTTCTACAGTTCCTGATGTCTGCGAAAAAATTTCAATTCCAGAAAAAATACATAAGAATGAAAAAACTCCGGCAGCCTTCCAATTTTTTAGCTTTAATCCGAACATAAATTTAAAATCCCAAAACCTTTTGCAATTTAGAAAACAGTAAAAAAAGCCAAGACAAAACGCAACCCAATGTCCAAACAATTTCTTTCGCCCAATATACTACACAAGATTTTTTTCGACAAGCAGTTTGGAGGATGCTAACGTGTACTGGCATGGGGATATTATAGCATGGATTTCAATAACAAATTATCCTTAACCTAACAGTTTCTTAATAAAAATTTTACAGTCCGCGTTTATCTTTTTTGTAAAACATAATCAAAGAGGTTTTTATGAAAAGGCAATTATTTTACGTATTGGCGGCAGCGGCAGCTTTCTTGCCGGTTTCCTGCGCTTCAACATCAAAGGCGGGAGCAGATTCATCTTCTCCGTTTGAAAAAGTCGGCTTAAATGGAAGCAAAGTTCCCTACACTGTTCTTGCAAAGACAGCAAGCGGAGTGGAAATCCAAAACGGCGGATACGGCTCGGACGCATGCGCCCATCCAACGGATTCAAGTCTATTTTATTTGTTGACAGACCGCGGACCGAACATCGACTTCAAGGGCGGAAGCGGAAAAGGAAAAATGT
>NZ_DBKJ01000057.1:0-4814 GCF_002297325.1 Treponema sp. UBA753
AACTTTTTTGCAGTCAAGGCGGAATAGTTTTGCATCCTAATGATAGGGTTTCATTGTGCATTTCTTTTTAAAGTGGTAGAATGGCGCATTATGGAAAAGAATTTGTGCGTGCTTTTGAAGTCGCTTGGCTCTAAAGAAACTGATTATAAGATTGTGGCGGAAGACGGAATTTCTTCCCCAAATAATACAGATGCTTGCATAGAAGGTCTTGCTTTTGACAGCCGGGATGTAAAAGAAAACTATTTGTTTTTCGCTTTGCCCGGAACTCACACAACCGGAAATAAATTTATAGCACAGGCGGTGTCTTGCGGGGCTAGCGCAGTTATTTTTCAGGATGAAATTACGCAGGAAGAGCAGTCGCAAATAAAGGCGGCTTTGGCTTCCTCTTCAAAAAATGTTGTGTTTGTAAAAGTTCCTTCAGCAAGGTTTGCAATGTCGCCTGTAAGCTCGTGTTTTTATGACAATCCTTCTTCAAAGCTTGTTGTCTACGGAGTTACAGGAACGGAAGGAAAGTCTTCCACTGTTTCGTTTATATGGCAACTTTTGCGTCTGAACGGAATCAAGGCGGGTTTTATTTCCACAGTGCAATATTCACTTGGAGGAGACGCTATAGACAATCCACAGCACCAGACAACGCCGGAAGCTCCCATTGTGCAGCGTGAGCTTTATGAGATGGTTTGCAACGGATGTACTCACGCCGTTGTGGAATCTTCAAGCCACGGATTGAGCAAAAAACTTAACAGGCTTGGCGATGTTCTTTTTGACTGCGCTGTTTTTATGAATGTTACGCTTGAGCATTTGGAATTCCACGGAACCTACGAGCAGTACAAAAGCGACAAGGCTAACTTATTCCGTTCATTGGATTTGCATAATCACGAAAAAACAATCGCCGGCGTTGCAACAAAAGTTCCTGCGTTTGGAGTTGTTAATTTGGAAGATCCTGCGGCGTCTTATTTTGCTTCCTGCACCAAGCACAAAACCATAGGATTCACTACGGAAGGAAAGGCAGGCAAGCAGGCGGCTTTGGGACTTTCATCTCCTCCGCTTCCAGAAATTCCAAAAGACATGCCTTATTTTTCGTGCAGGAATATAGCTTCGGCAAGATTCGGGCTTGCATTCAGCATTCACCGTTTTGAAACCCACGATTCACTCAACAATGAAAATTCTGTTGTCCATGTAAAGGCTTCTGTTCCAGGAGCGTTCAATGCGTACAATATAACGGCTGCGATTTTAGCTGTGCATGGAACAACTGGAATTTCAATAGAAAAACTTGCTTTGTGCGCGCAAAAGCTTACGAGCGTAAAAGGCCGCATGACTGTAATTGACGAAGGTCAGCCTTTTGAAGTGATTGTGGATTATGCCCACACGCCTTCTAGTTTTGAGACAATTTTTCCGCCTGTAAAGAACCGAGCTATGGGCAAGATGATTTGCGTGTTTGGCTCTGGCGGTGAACGCGACACAACAAAACGTCCTCTTCAAGGTGAAATTGCCGCACGTTTCTGCGACATTGTGATTCTTACAGATGAAGATCCGCGCAAAGAAGACAGAATGAAAATTATTGAACAGATTGCTTTGGGGGCAAGAAAAGAAGGCAAAAAAGACAATGTGGATTTGTTCCTTGTTCCAGACCGTCCGCAGGCAATCAGAAAAGCATTCGGCATGGCAAAGGAAAACGACATTGTTCTTCTGCTTGGAAAAAGCCATGAAAATTCTATAATTTACGCCGACAATGCTATAAAATACGATGAAATTTCAGAAGCAAAAAAAGCTTTAAAAGAAATGGGGTTTGCAAAATGAATGTAGTTTTAATATACGGTGGAAAATCTGGCGAGCATGAAATTTCGCTTTTGTCATGCGCCTCGGTAATTAGAAACATCAGCGCAAATCACAACGTTTCTCTCATTTCAATTTCCAAAGGCGGAAAATGGTATCTTGAAGATAATTCAGTTTTTGAGGAAGTAAGAGGCAACCCGGAAGCTGCTCTTTGTGTGCACGAAGATGACAGCCGCGAAGTTAAAGTTTCGTTTGGGCGCGGAAAAGACAACGTGTTTTTTGCCTGCGGAAACTACATTCCGTGCGATATTGTGTTCCCGATTCTGCATGGAACTTATGGCGAGGACGGAACTGTTCAAGGCGTATTTGAAATGGCTGGCGTTCCGTTTGTTGGCTGCGGAGTTTTGGCTTCAAGCGCGGCAATGGACAAGGAAACTACAAAAATTCTTTTGAAGAACGAAGGAATTCCCGTTGTTCCGTATATGTGCCTTTCAAGAAGCCAGATAAATTCAAGCTCCCTTTATGACAAGCTGATTGAAGAGGCGATTGAAAAACTTGAGTTTCCGCTTTTTGTAAAGCCATGCGCCGCAGGTTCAAGTGACGGAGCAAGCCTTGCCCGGAACAAAAAAGAGCTTTCGTTTGCGCTCATGGAAGCGTTCAGCTGGGACAACAAAGTTCTTATTGAAAAAGCGATTGACGCTCGCGAAGTTGAATGCTCTGTAACTGGAAATTCTGTAACGGCAACTTCAGAATCTGACTGCACGCTTTTAAAAGCTTACGGCCCGGGAGAAATTGTTCCAAAGCATGATTTTTATGACTACGATGCAAAATACAACGACCCGGACGGAGCTGAACTAAAAATTCCAGCTCTTCTTTCAGATGACAAGCTTGAGTTCATAAGGGAAACCGCAAAAAAAGCGTATTCCGCAATAAACGCTTCGGGCTTGAGCCGCGTGGATTTTTTTGTGGACCGCAAGACTGGCGAAATTTACCTGAACGAAATAAACACAATTCCGGGCTTTACAAAAATCAGTATGTTCCCCAAAATGTGCGCCGCAGATGGTTTGGAATATTCTGAGCTTATTGATTATCTTCTTAAAGAAGGAATTGAAAATTTCAAGGCAAAACAGAACCTTTGCACTTCAAGATAGAAACGTAAAATTGGGAGGAGAAAAATGCCACATATTTATCCGCATGGATGCTATTTTAATTCGCTTGATGAAATAAAGGGCAAGAAAATTACAATAATGGGGCTTGGACTTAACGGCGGCGGAGAAGCTTGTGTCCGCTTTTTTTTAAGGCACGGAGCTTTTGTTACCGTTACTGACATGAAGACTGCCGAGCAGCTTGCGCCAACTCTTGAATCTCTTGCAAAAGACAGATTTCTTGACAAGTCCAAACTTCGCTTTGTTTTAGGCGGACACAAGATTGAAGATTTTTCAAATGCGGACTGCGTTATAAAAAATCCCGGCGTAAAAATTGAAGGCAATCAGTTCCTTGCGGCCGCAAAAGCAATTGAAACAGACATCAGCATTTTTTTGCGCTTTACAAAAGCTCCTATAATTGCAGTTACAGGAAGCAAGGGAAAATCCAGTACAGTTAGCGCGCTCTCTTATGGACTGAATCAGGCAGGCTTTAAATGCTTCTTGGGCGGAAATATCACCGTAAGCCCGCTTTCTTTCCTTGAAAAAACAGACGGAACTACTCCTGTTGTGCTTGAGCTTTCTAGCTGGCAGCTTGCGGATTTGCGCGGAAGAAAACTTTTAAAGCCGAAGATTTCTATAATTACAAAGATTGTTCCAGACCACCAGAACTGGTATGGCGACATGGACAGCTACGTGGAAGATAAAAAGCTGATTTTTGCTGACCAAGATAAGAATGACTTTGCAATTCTTGATTTTGACGAAGACAACTACCTTAAAGAAACAGCTTCCCCAAAAAGAGGCTGTCGTTGCTGGGGCGATTTATTTGCAAGCGAAACAAAAGCCAAAGTTCTTAGGTACAGCAAGGCTCTTTTGCCAAAGGGAATTTTTGGAGCTTACTTGGAAAAAAGCGGTTCTTCCTACAAAGGAGTTGCGCGTGTTCCTTGCGAATTTGTAAAACCAAGTCTAAAGGAAAAGTCGGTTCTTGAAGAAGTTGTAATGGAAAGTCTGCAAGTTCCGGGTGAGCACATGAGAGCCAATGTTCTGAATGCCAGTCTTGCGATGTACCTTATGGGAGTTGCTCCGGCTCAGATTTGCACCGTGATGGGGCAGTGGAAAGGGATTCCTCACCGTCTTGAAAAATTCTACGACTGGAAAAGCCCTTCTGACGGACGCAAGGTTGTCTTTTATAACGACAGCTGCTCAACAGTTCCAGAAGCGTGCGCGGCGGCAAGCCAGTCATTTGATCAGCGAGTTGTTCTTATTGCCGGCGGAACAGACAAAGGACTGGACTTTCTTCCGCTTGCAAGATGCCTTGACCCTGAAAACAACACAAAGTTTCCGCCTTATGAAATTTACTTGCTTTCCGGCACTGGAACAGACAAACTTGTTTCTATGCTTGATGAGCGCGGCGTAAAATACGAAGGTCCGTTTGATTCCTTGCAGATTCTTCTTGATGTTCTTAAAACCTGCCTCATGTCTGAAAACGCAAGCCGCAACTACGGTGAAGTTTTTTCTGATACCTGGCTGCCTGTTGTTTTTTCTCCGGGCGCAACCTCATTCGGAATGTTCTCCAACGAATTTGACCGCGGCGACAAGTTCAAGTCCCTTGTAAAGTCAATATTTCAAGAATAAAACTGTTAAAAACTAAAGGAATACTTCCTAAGAGCCACAGAGATACTTCCTAAGGGGCTGAGGAATACTTCCTAAGACCCTTAGGAATACTCACTTCAGGTCTTAGGGATATTCACTTAGGGCTTTAGGAATACTTACTTCAGGTCTTAGAAAGTATTGTTTCAATATTGAAATAATTCTATGAATTATAGTGAAGAAATATTATTTTATTGATTTTTTTGTAAATATAAAGGAGAAGTTGATATGATTTTAAATATACGAGAA
>NZ_DBKJ01000056.1:0-25429 GCF_002297325.1 Treponema sp. UBA753
AAGCCCGAAAATGACATAAAAATCTTTTTAAGACATCCCTCAGTTTCTTTTTGGCATGGTTTTTCTTAGGTTTTTATAAAAAAAGTCCGATAATCAACTGGAGCAATATATGTCAAACGCTAAAGTTTTAGGAAAATCAATTCTCCTCATCATTCTTATTGTAGTTCTTGTTTTGTTCGGACTTCTTTGGTTTGACTATCTGGGAATAATTCATGCTAAGAGGGCTTTTGCGCCTTTATTTAAATTAGCCGGGCTTTCTCCGCAGACTTCTGTTTCTGCTTCATCTTCAAAAGAGCTTGTTGAGGCTGATCTTGACAATGACCGGTTTGCAAAAAGACTTGAGGCTCTTGATATTCGTTCTCAGGAACTTGCAAAAAGAGAAGCGGAAGTAAAAGAGCGCGAGGATGCAAACGCCCAAGTTGCTCAGGAGCTTGAAGACAAAGAAAAAACTCAGGCTGAACGTGAAAAAACATTTAATAATTTAGTAAAAAAGTACGATGATAGAAGTGTAAACATCGAGCAAATTGTTGCAAATTTGAACGGTATGCCGCCAAAAAGCGCAGTTGGAATTCTTGTTGAAATGGACGATCAGGACGTAATTGATGTTCTGCGCCGCGCCGATGAGATTGCCGCCGCTTCTGGTGAATCTTCTACAGTCGCATATTGGCTTTCCTTAATGCCTAGTGATCGTGCTGCTGAAATTTCACGCAAGATGGCAAACAAACCGCTTTCAATAAATTAGCAAAATTGCCTGTTAATGCAGCGCGCCGGTGTTTATAGAATCCGGAGGTTGCCCATGCAGGCATTAAGTTTACAGATTGTAAATTCACAGCAGGAACACGATGTTTCTGTAAAGAAAATTCCGACTGCAAAATCTGAAGAAAGAGATTCGTCATTTAAAGAAATGGTGGAATCAGCTTCAAAAAAAGAACGGGCAGACAATTCTCCTTCCAAAGAAAAAGTTCAAAAAGTTTCAAAGACGTCTGATGAGCCAGCTGTAAATTCAGTAGAAGAAAAAGTTAATGAAGAATTTCAAACTTCTTCCGCTGTTTTTGCTTCGTTTGCGGTTTCTAAAACAGAGCCGTCTGCTCAGACAGAATCTTTTGTTAATTTAGATTTCCAAAGTGAACTTTCTTCTGATTCTGAAATTCTGTTTTCTAGCGAACAGCTTGCATTTTTGCGTTCTGAAGATTTTTCTTTGGAAAACAAAACTGATGATTTTTTAGCTGAAGGTAATTTTTTCCTTCCGTTGAACGAAATGCACAATTTGCAGGCGGCGCAGAATCTTTCTGTTGATGAGCCTGAAAAATTTTTAGAAAATGCAAAATTCGCCGAGCATTTTTCTTCTACGGATGAAGGCTTGTCCCTTGTGCCATTGCAATCTGTTCCAGATGAAATTGCAGCTTTGCAGAATTCTACAGAGCTTTCCCAGCTTGGAATTTCTTCAGAATCCAGCGAAAAGAAACCGGACTTTTTTAAACTTGAGCTTTCTTCTTCCGATGACAAAGGAGCAAAAGAAGTTCCGTCGCTTTTTGAAAATATTTTTACAGTTACAGACGAGCGTTCCATTGAACAGAAAATTGCCGACTTTAAATCCGAGATGAAGTCTGACTATTCACAGCAGGACAACAGCCTGAATCTTTCACTTTCTCTTTCTGAAAATGCAAAGCAGAATATTCTTTCTTCAAACAACCAGAGTGCAGGAGCTTCAGGCTCTACATTCCAGCAGCTTCTTTCTCAGCAGATTCAGTTTAACGCGCCTGATTTCGCTCGCGCTGGAAACATTGTCTTGCAGGACAACAATTCCGGCTCAATAAACATGATTTTAAAGCCAGAAAATTTAGGAAATGTTAAAATAAATCTTCATCTTTCCGATAATGTGATTACAGGGCAGATTACTGTAAACAGCAAAGAAGCTTTCGAGGCTTTTAAACAAAACATGGAGACTTTAAAGCAGGCTTTTCAAAACAGCGGATTTGAAAATGCAAATTTAAGTCTTAGCTATGCCGACACTTCTTCCGGCTCATTTGCGCAGGGTGAACGGCAGCAGAGCAGCGAACAGTTCTTTTCTAACAAAGTTTACGGTGATTATGCGTCTTCCGCTGAAATTTCAGGAGCGGCTTCTTCACAGGCTGTATATATCGCGGATTCTGACAGAAAAATCAGTGTTGTTGCGTAGAAATAGGAGAAATACATGGACGGAATTCAGTTGAATACAAGGCTTAGCGATCAGGAAATGGCAAAGCTGAATATGCAGGTAGATTCTTTCAACAAGTCGATTACGATTGAAGGAAGAAAAGTTCAGCGTGACTTGGGAAAAGATGATTTCCTTAAGCTTTTGATTACTCAGCTTTCAAATCAGGATCCTACTTCTCCTATGGAAAATACAGAGTTCATTGCGCAGATGGCTCAGTTCAGCTCTCTTGAGCAGATGACAAACATGAATCAGGAATTTGCAAAGATGAATTCAATGCTTGTTTCTTCACAGGCTGTAGGAACAATCGGAAAAACTGTTGACATTACGTTTGGCGACACAAAGACAACTGGAGTTGTTGAAGCTGTAACTTACGGAGCAAATCCGCAGGTGCGCGTAAACAATATGTATTATGACATGAAACAAATCTCCGCAGTTTACGGAGAATGAGTTCAGGTTGGGGAACTCGTATAAAAAATCATAAGAGGGTAAATTTATGATGAGATCACTTTATGCAGGCGTTTCGGGCTTGCAGAATCACCAGACAAGAATGGATGTAATTGGAAACAACATTTCCAATGTAAACACTTACGGATTTAAAAAAGGCCGCGCTACTTTTCAGGACATGATAAGCCAGCAGATTAATGGGGCTGCCCGTCCTACAGAAGAAGTTGGCGGTGTAAATCCTAAGGAAGTTGGACTTGGAATGAGTGTTGCTACAATCGACACAATCTTTACACAGGGAAACCTTCAGACAACAGGAAACACAACAGACCTTGCGATTCAGGGAAACGGATTCTTTGTTCTTAAAAACGGAGACGAAACTTTCTATTCACGCGCAGGTGTTTTTGGAACAGACTCAAACGGAACTCTTGTGAATCCTGCTAACGGGCTTCGTGTTCAGGGCTGGATGGCAGAAGATGTAAACGGACGTCAGGTTGTGCGCACTTCTGCAACTCCTACAGACTTGGTGATTCCAGTTGGCCAGAAAGACCCGCCTAAAGCAACAGAAAATGTAAGATATTTCTGCAACCTTAACAAGAACACACCTGAAATCCCGGAAAATCCGACTGCGGATCAGGTTATTGAAGGAACTTGGCAGACAGAAATTGACATTTATGATACTTACGGAAACGCTCATCAGGTTCAGATGAATTTTGCAAAAGTTCCTGGAAATCCTAACCAGTGGACAGTTACTGTAAATGTTGATCCAGACAACGCTGACTTTACTCAGACAAGAATCGGATTTGGAACAACAGACGGTGTGCAGAATACTTATACTTTGAATTTTGACAACACTGGAAAACTCCAGTCGGTAGTTGACAGCGCAGGAAATCAGTCTAATCCTCAGGGTGAAATTGTTCTTCAGGCTTCTTATGCTGTGGCTGATTCAAACGCTGATGCAGACGGAAATCCATATCGCCAGACTTTCAACTTGAACCTTGGAACAATCGGCTCAATGGAAAATACAATTACACAGGCTGCTTCAAAGTCTACAACAAAAGCAAACTATCAAGATGGCTACAAGCTCGGTTATCTTGACAACTTTAAAATTGACCAGTCTGGAATAATCACAGGCGTTTATTCAAATGGTTCTGTCCGCACAATTGGACAAGTTGCAATGGCAAGCTTTACAAACCAAGGCGGTCTTGAAAAGAAAGGCGACAACACTTACGCAGAATCAATCAACTCTGGAATGGCAAACATCGGCGAAAGCGGAACACAGGGAAAAGGAAGCATGCTTTCTGGAACTTTGGAAATGTCGAACGTTGATCTTACTGAGCAGCTTACTGACATGATTGTAACTCAGCGCGGATTTGAATCTAACGCAAAGACAATTCAAACCGGAGATTCAATGCTTGAAACTGTTTTAGGCTTGAAACGCTAATTAAGTTGAACTAGGAATCTTTAGAAAGCAATTTCTTTAGAACCTCTAATTCATAACCCAACCTTAGCTGGACAGATGAACCCTCGTCTGTCCGGCTTTTTTTTATATAATTGCTGCTATAAAACAAATGTTGAAAATACTGAAATTATTTTAAAAGCTGTATTTGTTTGACTACACTTGCATTTTTTGATATAATTATTTCACTTTTTGTGAGGGGTAAACTATGATTTTTCCACTTGAAGAACTTGCTAAATTCAAAGGCGGAATGTACGCCATTACAGTTGCTGCCAGCCGTCGCGCATATCAGCTTGCAAAACTTGCTATGATAGAAGATCCTGCTGTTTCTGAGCTTGTAGAGGACAATGACGGAAAAGTTGTAAGTCTTGCAGCTCGTCAGCTTTTTTCTGGTGAAGTTAAATACGCTATTGAAGCTCCTGCGCGCTAGTTTTGCTTTTTGCATTGATTGAAAATTGATTCCAGTAATTGTTGTTTTTGCACCAACTGCTTGCGGAAAAACTGCTTTGGCTGAAGATTTGTTCGGCAAAAGCAGTTCTTTTGTTTTTAAAGGAAAAGCCGAAGTTGTAAGCGCGGACAGCCAGGCAGTTTACAAAGGTCTTGATATTGGAACTGCCAAGCCTACAAAGGAAGAGCAGCAGGAAGTCCCTTTTCATCTTATTGATGTTGCAAGTCCGCAGGAACAGTTCGGGCTTGGAAATTTTCTTGAGTCCGCAGATTCTTTGTGTGCGCAAATTTGGAGTAGAAAAAAAATTCCTTTGGTGATTGGCGGAACTGGTTTTTATATAAGAAATTTTTTGCTAGGCTCGCCGTCAACTCCAGAAAGCCGTCCGGAAATCAGAGAGCTGATAAAACAAAAACTTTCCAATTTAGGAAAGGAAAGCCTTTATGCCGAACTGAAAATCGTAGATCCCTTGAGCGCAAAAAAAATAAATATAAATGACGAGTATAGAATTTGCCGTGCCCTTGAGATTTTTTATTCATGCGGAAAACCTTTAAGTTCATTCAGCCTTCCTTGTGAACTTAGAAAACAGTATAATTTTTGCACATTGATTCTAAATCGAAACAGGGAAGAACTTTACAAGCGCATTGATTTGCGTGTGGAAAAAATGTTTGAAGAAGGACTTGTGCATGAAGTTGAGGCGTTAAAAGAATCAGGGCTCACAAAAGATTCTCCTGCAATGAAAGCTATTGGATATAGTGAGTTTTTTATTGAAGGGTTTTCCTTGGAACAGATAAAAGAAAAAATAAAATTCAACAGCCACCGTTACGCAAAAAAACAGTATACCTTTATGCGCGGAATTCCTGGAGCGTGCATTGTGGATGCTGATGACAAAGAAAAAATAAAGCAGATAATTTCAAATTTTCTTAGTTCAGTGTTATTGTAAATGTTGTTCCCTTGTTCGGTTTGGATTTTACATTTATGCTCCAGCCGTGGCTGTCTATAATTGACTTGACTACAGAAAGCCCTATTCCCATTCCGTTTTCACGCCGGGAATTTGAAGCGCGGAAAAACAGTTCAAAAACTTTTTCCAAGTCTTCTTCTGGAATTCCAACGCCTGTATCGCTTATTGAAATTTCTGTTTTTCCAAATGAATTCTTTTTTGCCTCAAGTGAAATTGAGTCTCCGTCATTTGTGTATCGCAGGGCGTTTCCATAGATGTTTTCCAAAGCCCGGGTAAAAAGATTTTTGTCCATAAGAATTTGCTGTTCTTCAATTTCTATTGAACTTGAAATTTTCCGCTTGTATAATTCTGCGGCGCATTCCATGTTTGCGGCAAAGTCCTTTAAAAATGCTTTTAATTCAACTGGCCTTAAAGTTTTTTTCCATTCTATGTTGTCCATTTTTACATAGTTGATTAAATCATTTATCATTGACTCAAGCTGGCCGGCTTTTGTGTTTATTATTGAAACTGATTTTTTTATGTCGTCAATGCTGTTTACAATTCCGTCTGAAACTGCCTCTGAATATCCTTTTATCAGCGCGACAGGCGTTCTTAAGTCATGGCTTATTCCCATTATAAAGCGAGAGCGGCGTTCAAGATTTTCCTTTAATGCTTTTCTCATGCGCTCCAAGTCTTCTGTGAGCTGCAAAATTTCGTTTGAATTTCTTCTGCCTGAAATTTCAAGTTTTGTGTCAAGTTCTCCATTTGCAATTTTTTGAGTTGCCTTTTGAATTATTTCTATTGAATTTGAAACTGACTTTGCAATTAAAATAATCACCGTGATTGACAGTGCTTCAAAAACAAGCACAACAAAAAATATGTGCATCATGAATTTGGGAATTCTTTTCAGTGAGTTTTTTTCTTTTGCATCAAATCTGCTTATAATAAGACCTTTGTTTTTGTGGCTTGCGTCGCGAGCTTCTTTTTTAGTCTGCTCTTCAAGAAAGAAAGACTGGAATTGATAGTCGTAAGAAGAATTTGTTGTCTGCACAAAATCAAAAAGTTCCTTGGGATTATGCGTGCTTCCTGTTTTTATTTCTGGAATTGTAGAAAGAATAATCTTTGAGTTGAAGAAAATCATAATCTGAACTTCCGGCGGAATTTTTTCAATGTAGTTTTGAATCTGGTTCCAGTCGCTTTCTGAAAGATTCGCTTCGTTTATTTTTCTGATTTCCCTGTAGCCTTTCATCAAAAATCTTCGCGGGGAATTGTAATACGTGTAAATTGGAAAAAGAACCATGCACAAAGTTGGAAGTATTAAAATCCCCGTGATTAAAAGCGAAATTTGATTTTTAATTTTCATTCATTGCTTTCCATGCTGAACTGGTAGCCCATTCCAAAAACTGTCTTTATATATTTTGGGTTTGCAGGATCTTTTTCAATTTTTCTTCTTAGCCTTTGAACATAAACTCCAACCGCTGTCATGTCTCCAAATGGAGTTTTCCATACCGCGTTGAAGACTTGTTCTGGAGTTGCAGGCTTGCTGCTGTTTTTTACAAGATATTCAAGGACTTCATATTCTTTTGTGGAAAGCGGAATTTTTTCAGCTCCTTTTTTTAGAATGCAGCTGTTGCAGTAAAGAGTGTAGGGACCGAAATTTATTGTTTCTTCCACAGAAGCTTCTGTTGCACAAAGACGTGCGAGCTTGGACTGAACTCTTGCAACTAGAACTTTAGGACTGAATGGCTTTGTTACAAATTCGTCCGCGCCAAATCCAAGTCCTTCTATTATATCATCGTCAGCGTCCCTTGCGGAAACTATAATAACAGGAATTGTAGCTTTGTAGTTTTTTCTGAAAGTCTTTAAAAAGTCAAATCCGCTCATTCCAGGAAGATTTAAATCCAAAATTACCAAGGCAGGCGAATATCCTGAGCTTAATTTTTCAAGAGCCTTTTCTGCTGTGTCAAATGCCAGCGAGTCAAAATCCGCGTTGTTCAAATACATGCAAATCAGTTCCGCCATTTCTGGAACATCTTCAATTACAAGGATTTTTGTTTTCATGGCTGAAATTTACAATTATTCAACAGGAAGTTCAAGAATTTTTGTGCGTCTCTAACAGATTATTATTTGCTTTTTTTTGAAGGAATACTTCCTAAGAGACTAAGTGAGTATTCCTAAGACCTGAAGTAAGTATTCCTAAGAGCCTTAGGAAGTATTCCTCAACCTCTTAGGAAGTATTCCTCTGCCTCTTAGGAAGTATTCCTCAGCCTCTTAGGAAGTATTCCTCAGCTTCTTAGGAAGTATCGCTACGGGTCTTAGGAAGTATTCCTTTAGTTTTACAACATTAATCTTGTTTTTTTTTTAAATTTAATGCTTTTTTAACAAATGTTTTCTATAATATATATAATATGACTGTTGAAGAAATAAAAAAGAACACAGAGATAAATGAGTTTTTGAACAAAGGAAATGAAATCTTAGGAAATCTTGGTTTTACAGATCATGGTCCAGGACACTGTGGATTAGTTTCTGAACGTGCTGGCTTTATTTTGCAGGAATTTGGAGAAGCAAAAGAAAATATTGAGCTTGCAAAAATTGCAGGATATATGCACGACATTGGAAATGCCCTTAACAGAAATCATCATGCTGAATACGGCGGACTTCTTGCAAATGAAATACTTGGCAGGCTTGATTTTTCGTGCGAAGACAGAATTGAAATTGTTTCGTGCATTGCGAACCATGACGAGTCAACTGGCGGCGCGTTCGACAAAGTTTCTGCAGCCCTCATAATTGCAGACAAAACAGATGTAAGGCGAAACCGCGTAAGAACAAAGGAAAAGTCCGCGTTTGATATACATGACCGCGTTAATTTTGCAGTTGAAAATTCGACTTTAAAGATAAACCATGAAAAAAAGCAGATTTCCCTGAATCTCCAAATTGACGAGAATATTTGCACAATGTGTGACTACTTTGATATTTTTTTAGGCCGAATGCTCATGTGCAGAAAAGCCGCGGAATTCTTTGACTGTCGTTTTAAGCTTATGGCGAACGGAAGCAAAGTTCTCTAGCAGCTTTTACAATTTTGGTAGTTTAAAAAGTTTGCTTTCTCTTGTTTTTACGGCAAAAATAGTCTAAAATACTTGACGATTCACATTTTACAGTTCATTATAGTATATTATGATTGAAGTAACGCGTCTGAACGGAAAAAAATACTGGGTCAATCCGCACCAGATTGAGTCTATGGAACAAAATCCTGATGTTACGCTTGCTCTTCTTTCAGGCAAAAAAATTGTTGTAAAAGAATCTCCAGAAGAAATCATAGAACGAATTGTTATATATAGAAAAAAAATAGGAATGCAGGAACTTTGATTCTTGCGCGAGCGGGAGGAAAAAATGGATTTAGCTACTCTGATAGGATTCTTTGGCGGACTTGCAATGATGGCAGTTGGTGTTTTTACGTCCGGTGGATCCATTATGGGTATTATAGATATTCCATCAATTTTCGTAACTATTGGCGGATCCTACTTTTCTTTGTGGATTTGCGCCCCTATGAATCAGGTTATTGGTCTTTTTGGTATTATGGGAAGGGCTTTTAAAACTTATGACTATGGAGAAAAAACAACTGTTCAGAACATGGTTGCCCTTAGTGAAAAAGCCCGCCGTGAAGGAATTCTTGCTCTTGAAGAAGGTCTTGACGACCTTGATGATCCGTTCCTAAAAGAAGGCTTGCGTCTTATGGTAGACGGAAACGACGGAAGTGCAATTCGCTCTATTCTTGAAAATGAAATGGCTCAGGCAGAAAGCCGCCACATGGCTTGGATTAACGTTGTTATCCAGTGGGCAGGATTTGCTCCTGGTTACGGAATGATGGGTACTGTTATTGGTCTTATTGGTATGTTAAGAAACCTTGAAGACAAAAGTGCGCTTGGTCCTAACATGGCGGTTGCTCTTATTACAACTTTGTATGGTTCCATGCTCGCAAACTGGCTTTTCGGACCTTTGGCTCAGAAACTCATTATGCAGAATGGAAACGAAATGAACGTAAAGGAAATGGTTCTGGAAGGAATTCTTTCAATTCAGGCAGGAGACAACCCGCGTATTCTTGGACAGAAACTTCTTACATATTTGGATCCAAAATCCCGCAAGGCAATTGAGTCCGACATCTTGAAAGACTAGGCTTGGGGAGTTTTTCAATGGCAAAAAGAGAAAAAAAAGAACCAGAAAAACCGTCAACCGCTTGGATGGGCACTTACGGAGACATGATTACTCTCATGCTCTGCTTTTTCGTTATGCTTTATGACCCTTCCGAATCAGATGCAGTTCAAATGGCGGCTTTGCAGGCTTCGCTTTCAAATAATAATCCGGGCGGCGGAATTTCAGTAAGTCCTGGCAGTCTTGCTAATTTAGGAAACGTTGTAAGTTCTCTTCCTTCTATAGAAAAAGGGCGGGCTTTAGGTCCTGCTATGAAAAAGGCTATTTCAAGTTTTGCGCCTGAAGTAAAATCAAACAAAATAACAATAACAAGCGATGAACGCGGACTTGTAATTTCACTTGCATCCGATGCTTTTTTTGAAGAAGGCAGTGCGGAACTTAATATAGAAGAAGCTAGGGGAACTTTGCTTAATCTTGCAAAATTTTTTGCTTCCCCGGAAGTTGCTGGCAGAAGATGGCGCATTGAAGGGCACACTGACAATCGGCCTGTTTCTGCTTCAAGCATTTATCCAAGCAACTGGGAACTTTCGGCTGCGCGGGCGGCAAATGTTCTGCATTATCTTGCTGATTTTGGTGTAGATGAAAAGCAGTTTTCTATTGCAGGATATGCGGACACTCGTCCTAAGCTTAGCAATGATACTGCGGAAGGCCGTGCTTACAACCGCCGTGTAGATGTAATTGTTCTTGATGACGGACATTTTTAGCGGAAATGCTTATTTTTCAATTTCTTCTAAGATAAAATTTAAAAATTCCGATATAAATAACGAGAAGATTTTAAAATCCGGGAGGACTTTATGGCAGACGAAAGCAATGCAGACGACTTGGGCGATGACATCGGAGCTGAAGTTTCAACAGGAAAAAAGAGCGGAATAAAAGGCGCGTTTCCTCAGCTTTTGAAATTTATTTTGATTGGTGTTGCTGCTGTAATTTTCATTGTTACTATTGTAGTTGTTACAACTGCTATTTTAAATAAGGGCGGAAAAACACCTTCACAGTCAATTCCAATCAGTGAGGAATATACTGTAAAAAGAGAATCCTATGACTGGTACACTTCTTTGGATCAGATTCGCACATCAACAAGTGACCCTGTTCCGGCAAGTGTAAGTGTTACAATTGCTCTTGGCTACAAAAAGGAGGACAAGGCGGCTTCGACTGAAATCACAGAACGCCGTATTGAAATCATTGACTTTTTGAGAAGGTTTTTTTCAGAGCAGACTGTTGAAGATTTGCGTCCGCAGAATGAGGAAGTTTTAAGGCAGCAGATCCGCGACCAGATAAACGATGATATTTTAAGCAACTCCAGAATACGCGATGTTCGTTTTACAGGAAAGGATGTTGTTCAGCAGTAAGCTGAAAAAAGGTGGAATGAGACATGAATGAAGTTCTGTCACAGGATGAAATTGACCAGCTCCTTCAGGCTATAAGCACTGGCGAAAGCGAAGCAGATGAATTTAAGCCGGTTACCGATACTAGGCGTATAAAAATCTATGACTTCCGCCGTCCTGATAAATTCTCAAAGGAGCAGATTCGCACGGTTTCCAATATGCACGAAACTTTTGCGCGTCTTACAACAACAAGCCTTTCTGCCCAGCTGCGTACTTTGGTTCATGTCCATGTTGCTTCGGTAGACCAGTTGACCTACGAGGAATTCATTCGTTCTATTCCGACTCCTACAACTTTGGCTGTAATAAACATGGATCCTTTAAAAGGAAACGCAGTTCTTGAAATTGCTCCTGAAATTACATTTATAATAATTGACCGTCTTTTTGGCGGCTCTGGAGATACAGGCGGAAAAGTAAACCGAGATCTTACAGATATTGAGCAGTCTGTTATGGAAGGAATCATTGTCCGCATTTTGGCAAACATGAGGGAAGCTTGGACTCAGGTTATAGACTTACGCCCGCGTCTTCAGCAGATTGAAACAAATCCGCAGTTTGCCCAGATTGTTCCTCCGAGCGAAATGGTCATTCTTGTTACTTTGGAAATAAAAATCGGAGAGGAAGCGGGTATGATGAATATCTGTATTCCTTATATAACGATTGAACCGATTGTTTCAAAACTTTCGTCTTCTTTCTGGTTCAGTTCAGTTAGAAGAAGTTCTACAACGCAGTACCTTGGAACTCTCAAGGAAAAACTTGCGGATGTTGAAATGGAACTTGTTGCGGACATCGGTTCAATAAATGTTCCTATTAGAGATGTTCTAAGCCTTAGAACAGGCGATGTTATAAGGCTTAACACTATAAAGGTTGGAGAGCCGCTTACATTAAGTGTGGGCAGCAAGAAGAAATTCTACTGTCAGCCTGGCGTTGTCGGGAAAAAGGTTGCCGTTCAGATTATTGAAAAAATCGACGAGCAGGAAACTGAAAATTTTGAAGAATTAACACCAGAAGGAGACGATAACCTATGAGTGAAGGATCTATATCACAGGAAGAAATCGATGCATTGCTGTCCGGCGTAGATGTCGGCGGACTTGGTTCAGGCGGTTCGTTTAATTCTGCTCCAGAGGTTGACATTGATGTTCCAACATTGCAGAATTTTGCTGGAACCATAAAAGACAAGCTTGCTGAAGTCATTAAAAATATGACTGAAAAGGACACTGTCCCGGGTTCTCCTACTGTCGAGGCGATTGGACGTGATCAGTTGCTTGCAAAACTCCCGGAAGAAGCTGTAGCTGTAATGGCAGACTTCTCTTCTGGACTAAGCGGAGACCATCTTTTCCTTATGTCCCCGGAATTTGCAACAAAGCTTGTCGGCTATATAAACAAAGAGGAAAATCCTGCTCTTGATGACATGGGGCTTTCTGTAATTTCAGAAGTAGTTTCGTCTCATTCAGGCGCGGAAATAACAGAGCTTAGCAAAGGCGGAAAACTTCCGGGACTTGCTACAAATCCTCCAGAAGCTGTAAAAGAGCCAAAGGCAATGATTCGTATGCCGCAGGGAACTTTTGCTTGCTTTACATATCCAGTTACTGTTGGCGGCGAGCAGTTTACCTTGTGGGAAGCTGTAAGCGGTTCTGTTGCTGACGGAATGGCGCGTGCTCTTGGTGGCGGTTCAAAGCCTGCTTCCAAGCCAGCTGCATCTGTAAATTCTGGAATGGAAAGTGCTTCTGCTATGGGCGGCGCTGCTCAGATGTCTTCTCCTTCCGCAGGATTTACCCAGCAGCCAATGATGGGCGGAATGCAGATGGGAATGCAGCAGATGCAGCCTAATCCAGCGATGATGGGAGGTATGCAAATGGGCGGCAATATGATGGGAATGCAGCAAATGCAGCCGAACGCTTCAATGATGGGCGGAATGCAGATGCAGACCCCTCCGAATGTTCAGTCATTGCAGTTCCCGAATTTTGCGCAGTCTGTAGGAGGCGGCGAGCAGGGAAATATCAACTTGATTATGGATGTTTTCATGGAAATGACGGTCGAACTTGGCCGTACCAAGAAAACTATCAAGGATATTTTGGGACTTGGCGAAGGAACAATTATCGAGCTTGATAAGCTTGCTGGTGAGCCTGTTGATATTCTGGTAAACCACAAGCCTATTGCCAAGGGCGAAGTTGTAGTTATTGATGAAAACTTCGGTGTTCGTGTTACAGAAATTCTTCCGTCTCTTGAACACGTGGCTTCATCTATGTAAGAATAAATTTGTAAAGGGCTTTTGAATTTCATTGAAGTTTAAAAGCTCCATTAAATATAAAAGCGGCAGGCTTGAAATGCGGTGGGGATAACGCAAATGTCTGTTGCTTTGGGTGGGAAAATGTATTATTCAAAAGTAAAAATTTTAGCGGCATTGCTGGCTTTATGCGCCGGACTTTCTTTTGCCCAGCAGTCTTCTGCGACTTCAGAAAATCTTACTTCCGCACAAATTGAAAATTCTCAGATTTCATTAGACTTTTCAGAAAACTCTGATTCTGGAGTTTCAGATGAAAATGCTTTTAGTTCTTCTAGCTCTTTCGGCGGAATTGGAATTTTTGTGCGCATGATTCTTGTTTTGGGAATCATAATTGCGGCGATTTACTTTTTGTTCAAATTTATGCGCAAGTCTATGGGCGTTGAACCAGCTATGGAAGACGATGTTTTTTTGCGTAAAGTTTCGTTTATAAGCCTTGGCGAAGGAAAATCTGTTCAAATTGTAAGCCTTTGGAATAAGGCATTTATTCTTGGTGTTTCTGATAATTCCGTTTCACTTATAAAAGAAATTGATGACAAAAATCTCATTGATGCGATGAACCGCTATGCCGACATGAACAGCAATGCAAAAAAACCGCGTTCATTTGAAGAAATCCTTCAGCTTTTTATGCCCGGAAAAAAAGAGGATGCCAAAGAAAATATTCCGGCCGCAAAAAAATCAGCTTATGACAAAGGCACGATGGATCTTATAAATTCTTTGAAGAACAAAATGATTGGCGGAGAGGAAAAATGAAGGGCCTTTTCTTGCTGAAAAAACGTTTTTTTAAATTCGCAGTTGCGTTTTTACTTTGCGCTTGCTGTTTTTTTCCATTGTCATCTCAAAGCCAGAATAATTTTCCAGAAGGCTCTTCAAGCGGAACTACGGAAATGAGTCGCCGCATAACGGGCTTGGATTTTCCGAATTTGAGTTTTTCCGCAACTGCTCCTCGCTCTGGAAATGAAGTTGCGTTCAGTGTGCAGCTTTTGCTTCTTCTTACGCTTTTAACTCTTGCGCCAAGCATTTTTGTTTTGATGACTTGCTTTTTGCGTTTTTCAATTGTTCTTGACTTTATAAAAAGGGCGCTTTCTTTGCAGCAAGTTCCGCCGACAGCAGTTCTAAATGGAATTGCAATTTTTATGACACTTTTTTGCATGTGGCCTACATTCAGACAGATTTACACGGATTCTTTTCAGCCGCTTTCAAATAATGAAATTACTTTGACAGAAGCCATTGAAAAGGCAGAATCTCCTATAAGGATTTTTATGTTCCGCCAAATGGGAAACGACAAAAACAGCATCAGAACTTTTATGACAATGGCAGGACTTAGCCGCCCTGCTAATGCTTCCGATGTTCCAACTTATGTCTTGATTCCGGCCTATATTCTGCACGAGCTTACTGTTGCATTTAAAATAGGAATTCTCTTATATATTCCGTTTATTGTAATTGATATGGTTGTTGCAAGTATTCTTATGAGCATGGGAATGATGATGCTTCCGCCTGTGCAAATTTCCATGCCGTTCAAGCTGATGCTTTTTGTTCTTGTTGACGGCTGGCATCTTTTGACTCAGCAGCTTTTTGTGAGTGTTTTGCGTTAGGAAAAATTTTGACATTCGGCTTTTGAATGGGAGGAAATTATGTCATTGAATCTTATTAATAATTTAGTTCGCGGTGGAATTTTGCAGGTTTTTCTTATGTGTGCTCCTATTCTTGGCGCGGCTCTTTTGGTGGGACTTATTGTTGCAATTTTTCAAGCTACAACTTCAATTCAAGAGCAGACACTTACTTTCTTGCCAAAGTTTCTTACGATTCTTTTTGTAATTGCTTTGCTTGGCGGATTTATGTTTAATTCTTTGGCTCAATATTTCCGCGGAATTCTCGATTTGATTCCGGCTATGGCAAGATAGAATGCTTGAGCGGATTGTTTCTGATGCGCCTGTTTTTCTCTTTGTTGCAGTAAGATGCTTTGCCACTATAATGACGCTTCCGCTTTTTTCTTCAAGAACTGTTCCAAGAAGTGCAAAAATCGCTTTGGCAGGCTACATGGCGTTTTTTATTTTTCCGCAGATTTCTTTGGCAGACGGAATTTTTTCTTCATATAAAAATTATATTTCACCTGAAGGAAACTTTACGCTTGAATATATTTTCCTGCTTGCCGGAGAAGCGATGATTGGAATAATCCTTGGTTTTTTTGTACAGATTATTTTTGCTTCGTTCAGCACAGCCGGGCAGTTTTTTGCGTTTCAGATGGGGCTTAGCGCGAGCGAAGTTTACGATTCACTTAGCCAGGTTGAAAATCCTCTTATGGGACAGTTTTTTAATTTTATGGCGATGCTTGTCTTTTTACAGAACAACTGGCTTCAAATGCTGCTGTTAAAGGGAATGTCTGAAAGCTTTAAGATTATAAGCGCAATTTCCATAGTAGACAATTCACGTTTTCTTGCGGAATTTATGATGAAGTCTCTTACATTGCTTTTTAAGGATGCGCTGATTATTGCGCTGCCGGTTATGGCATCTCTTTTTTTAATAAATGTTACAGTCGGAATTCTTTCAAAGGCGGCTCCTCAGATGAATTTGCTTTCGGAAGGATTTCCTGTTCTTATGCTGACTGCATATTTTTTAATTTTTGTTCTTGTTCCTCAGTTCATTGAGTTTTTTGAAGGCTGCTTTAAAGGCGGAATTTTTGAAATTGAAAAGCTTTTTATCGGGCTTAAAGGAGGCGGGCAATAATGGACTTGCAGTGGTTCGCCGCGGAAGATGAAGGCAAAACAGAAGAAGCCTCGGAACAGAAACTCCGCAAAGCAAGAAAAGAAGGCCGCGTTGCAAAAAGCCAGGAGCTGAACGGAACTGTTGTTTTTCTTTTTGTTGTCGCAGTTCTTATTTTGCTGGCTCCTTGGTTCTATGACAAAATCTGCGAAATGATGATTTTTTACTTTAACAATGTGACTGCCCAAAAAATTGACGATGCAAGATTTTACTATATTTTTTTGCGGAATCTTCTTCCGATTGTGCTTCCTTTGTCGCTTGCAGGAATTCTTGCTGGCGTCATAATAAATTTGGTTCAGAATAGAGGATTCATTTTTACAACAAAAACAATAGAGCCAAAATTTTCTAAAATTGTTCCTAAATTCGGCGAGTATTTTAAAAAGACTTTATTTTCGATGATGGGACTTTTTAACATTGCAAAGTCGCTTTTAAAAGTTGCCGTTATCGTTGCAATTGCGGTTCTTCTTATCCGCATGGATTTGGCCAAGACTCTTGGATTTTTAAAGGCTGGCGGAGTTGATTTAGCGTTGCGTTCTGTTTCTGGAATGGTTGCTCAGCTGCTTGTTGTTTCCGCTGTTATTTTGATTGTAATCGGCGTGTTCGATTATGTAATGCAGCGCAGGGAATTTAAAGAGCAGATGAAAATGACCAAGCAGGAAGTAAAAGAGGAATTTAAGGAAAGCGAAGGAGACCCGGAAGTAAAAGGCAGGCTTGAATCCGCGCAAAAAGAAATGCTTTCACAAAATATGCCAAAGGCTGTCCGCGAGTCGGATGTTGTAATAACAAACCCTACGCATTATGCGGTTTCTCTTCAGTGGAAGCAGGAGCAACAGGACGCGCCGATGATTACTGCAAAGGGAACTGACAATACTGCTCAGACAATGAAAAAAATCGCCGCTGAAAATAATGTTCCGATAATTGAAAATCGCCCTCTTGCCCGCGGACTTTATGCAGATACCGAAGTTGGCGACATAATTCCTACATCTTATTTGCGGGCTATTGCTGCTGTTTACGCCCAGGTTGGCTTTATGAATAAGGAAAGAAACAAAAAATCCATTTAAAAGTTACTTTTTGCCGTTTTCAAAATTCTTTTTTTGTAGTACAATAGAAAGACATTATATTTCTAAATTGAAGCTTTTTAGTTAGGGTGGGGACTCGATGGCGGAAAAGCGCGGCTCAAGCGGTAGTATTTTAAATTTTATTTTACGCAATTCACTGGCGGTAGGCATTATCGTTGTTGTTTTGTTTATGTTTATTCCGCTTCCAACAGCTTTTATTGATCTTGCAATGGTTATAAACCTTGCGCTTTCTTTTATAATTCTTTTGACCGTTATCTATATGAAGCGTGCTGCGGATTTTACATCGTTTCCGCGAGTCGTCCTTATAACAACTATTTTTGGTCTTGCAATAAATATTTCTTCCACTAGAAATATTCTTGTTCATCCGGTAAAAACTTCTGGGCATATGGCTGGGCAGAGCGAAATGGTTCAGGCGTTTGCAAATATTGTTGCAGGCGATAAAGTTTTAATAGGATTTATAATTTTTATTATTCTGATTGTTGTTCAGGTTCTTGTAATTACAAAAGGCGCAGACCGTGTTTCCGAAGTTACTGCGCGTTTTACATTGGATGCCATGAACAATAAAATGTTTACAATTCAAAATCAGATTAACAACGGTTCTATTACAGAAGAAGAAGGCGAACTGAAAATCAATCAGCTTAGGCAAGAAATCGACTTTTATTCTGCAATGGACGGTTCTTCTAAATTTGTAAGCGGAAACGTAAAGGCTGGGATTTTCATTACAGTTGTAAACCTTATTGGCGGAATTATAAGTGGAACTTTTGCCGGAGCTTCTATAACTGATGCTCTTGACAGCTACGCAAAGCTTACGATTGGCGACGGTCTTATGTCTCAGCTTCCGTCTTTGCTGCTTTCTTTTTCAACAGGTCTTTTGATTACAGGAAGCAACGACGGCGACTTGCTTTCAGATCAGCTCAAAGAGCAGTTTTCTGCAAATGGAACAATTTATGTTATTGTTGGAGCTACATTGGCGGCTCTTGGAATTGCGTTCCATAATGGAGCAACTGCGACTCTTGTTCCGATTGGAATTTTGTTTGTTTTTGTTGGCACTCGGCTTTCGCGCTTAAAGACAAAAGAAGAAGAGCAAAAGGCGGTGGAAGCAGAAAAAGCAAAAAATTCTCCGCAAAAAGGAAATGGCGGTCCTGAAGAAATTTCTCCTGTTGTAAAACTAGACGACCTTTCACTTGAAATTGGATATGCGCTCATTCCTCTTGTTGATGATGAAAAAGGCGCAGAACTTATGTCGCGTGTAAAAAGAATCCGCCGTGAAGCTGCTCTTGACCTTGGACTTGTTATTCCGCCGATTCATATTATGGATCAAATGGAACTTTCGCCGGAAGAATATTCGTTTAAAATCCGCGGAATTGAAGCTGGAAGAGGACGGCTTAAGCTTGGGCATTTTATGTGCCTGAACACTGGAAATGTTCCTAAAGACAGAGAAATTGTCGGGGAAAAAACAAAAGACCCGGCGTTTGGAATGGATGCAATTTGGCTTCCTGATTCAAAGCGCCTTGAAGCAGAAAAAGCCGGCTATGCGGTGATTGACGCTCCTACTATAATTGCAACTCATCTTACGGAACTTATAAGACGAAACGCTTCTAAAATTCTTAGCCGTCAGAGTGTCAGCGCGATTATTGAAGAAATCAAAAAGACGAATCCTGTTGTTGTTGATGAAGTTACAAGCGGAGATCACAGATTCTCTTACGGTGAAATTGAAGCTGTTCTTAAAAATCTTCTTGAAGAGCAGGTCAGCATCCGCAATATGGTTGTTATACTTGAAACTTTGGGAGACTACGGAAAACTTACACGCGATTCTTGGACTCTTACGGAAAAAGTGCGAGAGGCTCTTGGCGCACAGATTTGCCAGCAGTATGCGGATGAAAATAAAGTTCTTCATGTGCTTAACCTTTCTCAGAGCCTTGCGCAGAAACTTCTTGACCATAGAGCAGATATGCCGGGAAAAGGTCCTATTGTTGCATTTGATCCTGTTGACGCAAGAAATTATATTTCTACAATGAGCAATGCTGTTGCCGCTGTCCGTGAAAGAAATTATCTTCCTATTATTTTGTGTCCGTCTGAAGTGCGCCGGCTTGTAAAATCTTCTACTGAGCTTGAAATGCCTGGAATAATTGTTTTGTCTATAAACGAAGTGATGGCTGCTTCGCCAAATATAAAAGTTGAATCTCTTGGAGAAATAAATGGCTGATAATGAGCTTAACACAAATGTCCAAAGCATTACAGGTCGTTCCCGTGATGAATGCATGGATAAACTTTACGACAAATATGGAACAAACTTTCAAGTGCTCGGCTGCAAAACTAGGCTTTCTGCAGGATTCCTTGGATTTTTTCAGCGTGAGCAAATTGTTTTAAGATACCAGGTTACAAATTCTTCATTGGATCAGGTTGCTTTTTCAAAGAAAGTTAATTATCCTGCAAGCTCTAGCTACACAAGAGTTTCTTCAACAGGCGGACTTCCTCTTCAAAATTCTTCTCCTATAATGCATTCTCATCAGGATTCCTTCTTGCAAAAACGCGATGAGTTTTTAACAAAAGTAAACCCAACAGTTACAAATAATCTTCAGATCGGGCAGCTCACCAAGCAGTTCGATCAGTTTAAAAACGAAATGCAGGAGCAGATGAAAACAATTGTTCAGGCTACTTCTGCAGAAAAGGAACATCCTTCTATTCTAAAGATTCAGGATCTTCTTGAAGAAAACGAATTTACAAAGTCTTACATAAAAAAAATGTGTTCCAGAATGAAAAACGAATTCAGCCTTGAAGAACTTGATGATTTTGATTATGTTCAGACTTGTGTGGCGGACTGGATCGGGGAGAGTATTCCGATTGCTTTTGAAGAAAAAAAATCCGCGCCGCAAGTTATTATAATTGTTGGACCTACAGGCGTTGGAAAAACAACTACAGTTGCAAAGATGAGTTCCCGCATTTCAATCGACTATAAAAAGAACCGCGAAAAATATAAGTATCCGCCTAGAATCCGCATGATTACAACAGACACGATGCGTGTTGCCGCTATTGAGCAGCTTAAACGCTGGGCGGAAATTATAAACGTGAATGTTGACAAGGCTGAAAGTTCTGAAGATTTGAAAATTCTTTGCGACAACTATGTTTCTAATTCTGATTATATTTTTATTGATACAAGCGGCTATAGTCCGAATGATTATGAAAACATTGCAAAGATGCGCACCATTCTAAATGTTAAGAATTTAAACGAAAATGTTTACCTTGCTATTACAGCTGGAGTGAGCGCGAAAGACTTGGAAAATATAATCCGCAATTACGAAGGATTTGATTTTAAAAGCATAATCGTTACAAAATGCGATGAAACCACATCTTTTGGCCGTGTCATAAGCGTTTTATCAGAAAAAAACAAGCCCGTGTCATGGATTACGACAGGCCAGGATGTTTTGAATACAATTCAGCGTGCGGATCCAAAATGGTTCTTAAAAAATCTTTCGGGATTTAAAATCAACGCAGAACATATTGAAAAAAAGTTCGGAACTGCCGATAAAGAAGCAGAGTAATCTAAAAATTGAATCAGGGCAATAGGAGAATATAAATGGAAGAACAGGCAAAAGAATTGCGCGCTCTTATGAATGAAGATAATTTCGCTAGACCGGCGGCTCCACATAAAACAAGAATAATTGCCATAACAAGCGGAAAAGGCGGAGTTGGAAAAACTAATATAGCTGTAAACATGGCGATTGCATATTCCCAGCTTGGAAAAAAAGTCATACTTATTGACGGCGACTTGGGAATGGCAAACGTAAATGTTCTTTTGAGCGTTGTTCCGCAGTACAATCTTATGCACGTAATAAACCGTAAGAAAACAATGAATGAAATAATTTTGGATACGGAATTTGGCTTTAAATTTATTGCGGGCGCAAACGGGTTTTCTAAAATTGCAAATCTTTCAAATGACGAGCTTGACTACTTTGCAAAGGAATTTGCTTCTCTTTCAAATGCCGACATTATCATAATAGATACTGGAGCTGGAATTTCAAACAATGTTCTTCAGTTTCTTGCTGCCGCTGATGAAGTCTATGTAATTACAACTCCTGAGCCAACCGCAATTACCGATGCCTATGGAATTATAAAAATAATCACAACAGAGCTTCTTCACAGGCAGATAAATTTAAAGCTTCTTGTAAACAGAGTTCATTCTTCTGATGAAGGAAAGCGCATTTCAGATTTGATTATAAATATTGTAGCGCAGTTCTTGAATTATAAAGTTGAATATATAGGATTTGTTTACGATGATCCTGTTGTTCAGGCTTCAGTTATACGCCAAAAGCCTTTTATGATTATAAATCCGACTTCCAAGCCTGCTGTTTGCCTAAAGCATATTGTGGGCAGAATAGAAAAAACTGATATTCCCTCGGATGCAGGGGTTTCAAACTTTCTTAAGAAGTTCCTTGGGGGCAAGAAAAAATAAATCTTGACCTTAGAGGTGTTTTGCCTTAATCTATAAGAATATAATAAACGGGAGGAAAGAACATGTTCAATTTAAAAAATGTAGCTGCTTCTGCTGGTGTTGGATTTGTTCTGTCTTTCCTTATAAGCATTATTTCTACTCATCGTTTTTTTGTTGCTTCTTTCCGCGGAATTATTTTTGCCGTGGTTTTTGCGCTTTTGGCATTTGCGGCAGGATTTTTGAATAAAAAGTTTCTTTCTGTTGAAACTTTATCCGATTCAAAAGACGAGGCTGGAAAAAAGCCTGTTTCAAAGCCTGGTTCTGTTGTGAATATTACAATAGACGATGAAAATCTTACAGAAGATGAGGCTGCTCCAAGTTTTGATGTGAGCGCAAATAAAAATTTCTTTAATGGCGGCGGATCTGTAGGAACGGCTTCAAAAACAGAAGAAAAAACGGAAGATGCTTCTGCAGCTGATTCTATGCAAAAAGAGGATTCTTCTGTTGATGAGCCTGTAGAAAATGCAGTTCCTGTTGTGGACTCTAGCGGGATAGAAAAAACTGAGCCTGAAACTAAGCCCGTGGCTGCGTCTTCTGAAAAAACTGTCCAGTCGCAGGAAATAGATGCTTTGCCTGATATTGGTGTTTTTTCTGGGGAATCAGATGATGATGAAGGCGTTATAAATGACTCTGATTTTGCTCAAACTGAATCTTCGGAAAAGCTTCCTTCTGCGCCTACAGATGGAAAAGTTTCTGTAGAACAGGATACAAAGACAATTGCAAGCGCAATAAGGACATTGCTAAAAAAAGATGAAATGTAATATGGGGATATTAACGAAAATCTTTGGGAGTGAAACTTCTAAAGGTCTTCTAGCAAGGGTGTGGGATACATGGTAAATCAAATTTTAGATGAAAACGAAGAAGCTGAACTTTGGCATGAGTATAAAAAAAGCAAATCTGTCGCAATAAGAGACCGTTTGATTCGTCAGTATATGCCCCTTGTAAAATGGGTTGCAGGACGAGTTTCCACAGGAATGCCTGACAGTGTGGAATTTGATGATCTTGTTGGATTCGGGCAGTTTGGACTTTTGGATGCCATAAATAAATTTGATATTGATAAAGGTGTAAAATTCAAGACTTATGCAACAACACGCATAAGAGGCGCGATTTTTGATGAGCTTAGAGAATTAGACTGGGTTCCACGTTCTGTGCGACAAAAGTCCCGTGAAATAGAAGACACAATTGTTGAGCTTGAATCTAAGCTTGGACGTACTGCTTCTGACGCTGAAATTGCAAAAGCCATGAACATGACGGAAGCTGAATATCAGTCGGCTGTTATGAAAGTAAGCGGAACAAGTGTTCTTTCTCTGAACGATGTTTGGTATTCAGGAGATGAAAGCGAGCATGTTTCAATCGGGGACAGTATTGAAGCTCCAAACAGCCTTAATCCTGATGTTATCGTTGAGCGTGAAGAAATTCGCAGAGTTATAATTCAGGCTATAAATGAACTTCCTAAAAATGAAAAAATGGTGATTGTTCTTTACTACCACGAAGATTTGTCTTTTAAGGAAATCGGTCAGGTTCTTAATGTAAGTGAAAGCCGTATAAGTCAGCTTCATTCAAAGGCAAATTTACGTTTGCGCGCAAAACTTACAAGTGTCCGCAAAGGAATTTTTTAAGAGGTCTTATGGTAACTCTTGACAAGCTTAGAATAGACATGGAAAAGCAGCTTGCTTTTGACAAGGACATTCATACTGTTGAAGTCCGAGCAGACACATTGGATGAATGTCTTGATGATGCGGCTGTTCAGCTTGATTCAAAAAAAAACAACCTTGAATATGAAGTTATAGAAAGGGGAAGCCAAGGCATTATTGGCCTTATGAAAAAGCCTTGGAGAATCCGTGTATATGAAAATCCTACTGTAATTCGTCAGAAAAAAGAAAAAGAAGCTGCGTCTCTTGCAGGTGATCAGGCTAGCTCAGGCAATGCCGAAAATGAAAGAGTTGACGGAATGTTCTATGTGCATAGATTTGGCTCGCGCATATTTGTTAAAGTTACGTTGCCAAAAGGTTCTGGAACTCCAGTTTCAGCATCGGATCTTATAAATGAAGCCCGGCGGCCTGACAATACTTCGCTTGATGAAAAGCTTTTAAAGAAACTTGCGGAAGACGGCACAGACAACAGCTATATGGAAGTTGGAACTTTTACCCATGTTGCGGCAGGAGACGCTGTTATGGCTGTAGATATTTCCAAGGATGAAATGCAGGCAACCATTACTGTTTCACCTCCGTCTCAAGGCGGTTCTGAAATTTCTGCAGAGAATATAAAGAATGCTTTAAAAACGCAAGGTGTTGTCGCTGGAATTGAAGAAGATAAAATAATTTCGTTTGTTGATAATCCGATTTACAATATGCCTTATGAAGTTGCGGCGGCGATTCTTCCTGTTAATGGAACTGACGCATATATTGATTACAAATTCGAAACTGACAAGACAAAACTTAGGCTAAAGGAAACTGCGAATGGCCAGGTTGACTTTAAAGAGCTTAACCTTATTCAAAACGTTGTTGTTGGACAGCCTTTGGCAGTAAAAGTTCTTCCTCTACGCGGAAAAGGCGGAAAAACTATTCTTGGCCGTTATCTTGAAGCAAAAAATGGAAAAGACATTCCGATTCCGCTTGGACAAAACACAAAGCTTGATTCAGATGGACGCACTGTTATTGCAGAAAAAAACGGAAACGTAACTTTGGTTGGCGACAAAATTACAGTTGAAGAAGTTTACGAAGTTCCAGGCGTTAACATTAAATCTGGAAACATAACTTACATGGGGACTGTTGTTTGCCGCGGAAACGTTGAAGATGGATTCAGCATAAAGGCAGACGGAAACATAGAAATTTATGGTTCTGTTGGAAACTGCCATATTGAAGCTGGCGGCGATATTGTTATTTCTCAAGGTGTGATGGGTCGTGATGAGGGCGAAATAATTACAAGCAAATCTGTCTGGGCAAGATTCCTTCAGAATGTAAAAGTTACAGCGGAAGAATATGTTGTTGTAAACGACAATATCATGAACAGCAATGTTACTGCGATGAAAAAAATTCTCTTGAAGGGAAAGAGAGCTTCTATTATTGGCGGACATCTTTTTGCGACAGAGGAAATTACTGCGAAAAACATTGGCTCTTCTGGCGGCGGAATAGAAACGATTCTCGAAGTTGGTTTTGATCCAAAGGCAAAACTTAGGTTGCAGGAACTTCAGGAAATGCAGTCAAATGTTGTTAAGCAGCTTGAAGAAGTTGACTTGAATATTTCAACGCTGGAAAACCAGAAAAAAGTGCGCCGTTCACTTCCAAAGGAAAAAGAGGAAACTCTTGCGAACTTAAGAAATCAGCGTGTTGATTTGATGGATTCAAGTGAAAAAATGACAACTGAAATTAATGAAATCAACGCTCATAATAGGGAACTAAAAGTTGTTGGGTGTGTTAATGCAAGCGGAACTGTTTATCCTGGCGCAAAAATTCTTGTGCGAGATGAAATTGATGAAGTCCGCTCTGAATGCAAAGCTGTAACTTTCTATTTTGACAGCGGATTTGTAAAACGCAAAAAATATGAACCTGCCCAAGATTCTGATGAAATGGAAAAGCCAGACGGATACAAATAAAAATCTGGCTTGAAGATTCGTTAATAGCCCGAATGTCGAGTTTTGATAAGAACAGTACTTTAAGTGTCATTGCTGTGCTTGACACGGCAATCTTGCAAAAAAAGTGCAATAGATTATCAACCGAGTTTCTTTCAGAAACATCGCAG
>NZ_DBKJ01000002.1:0-5099 GCF_002297325.1 Treponema sp. UBA753
AAAATCTTGAAAAAGCCGCGCTTTTTATTTTTCTGAACAAAACCTGCTTCAACGGACTTTACCGCGTGAACAAAAAAGGCGAATTCAACGTTCCGTTTAACAATGCAAAAAATCCGCTGATTTGCGATGAAGAAAATCAGTACGTGCCGGCTAAAGCCGTCGGGCTTTCCGCACTTCGCTACTGCTCATTCCGTCGCAACCTTTGGTTGCTCTGGAACTTCGGTGCTCCAATCCCTCACGCAGAAATTATATAAATAAAAGGTAAAATTTATGAAGCAATATGAAGCTGTAATTCAAACCTTGGAAAAACTTGGCGGTGCTGCAACTTTAGGTCAATTGAATCAGGAAGTATTTAAAATAAAAGATTGCGAATGGAAATCAAAAACTCCTTTCGCCTCAATTCGCCGAATTGTTCAAGAAAATCCAAATATCTATAAAATTAAACCTGGACTTTGGGCTTTAAAATCTTATCAAAAAGAACTTGAACAAAAAGGAATTGTCGTTGAAACCGAAAAAAATAAAAATTCAAAAATTGTTCAAGAATTTACACATTCATATTATCAGGGACTTTTGGTGACTATCGGCAATTTGAGAAACAAGAAAACTTTTGTTCCTAATCAAGATAAGTCAAAAATGTTTCTTAATGAAAGGCTTGGTGATTTGCGAACATTGCAGGAACAACCGGCATATTCTTATGAAAAGTTTACGCAAAGAAGCTCGACAATTGATGTAATTTGGTTTAACGAAAGAGAAATGCCGGAAGATTTTTTTGAAGTGGAACATTCAACAGACATTCAAAACTCCCTTACAAAATTTTCAGATTTGCAGGATTTTTATACAAATATGTATATTGTTGCAGATGAAAAGCGTCATGCTGAATATGATAAGAAGTTGGGCTATACAGCATTTGATAAGATTAGAAAAGATAAAAGAGTAAAATTTTTAAGCTATGACAAAATTGAAAAACTGTACAAGCTCG
Source organism: Treponema sp. UBA753 (assembly GCF_002297325.1). NCBI lineage: Bacteria > Pseudomonadati > Spirochaetota > Spirochaetia > Treponematales > Treponemataceae > Treponema > Treponema sp. UBA753. Next base: position 980 of record NZ_DBKJ01000002.1, read on the forward strand.
AAATAGAAAAAAAAGAACTGGATTTAATTTTGTAGTTGATCAAAATAAAAATTCGATCAATATTTTGGTATGAACGAATATACAATTGAAATAAAAGAGATTTTGTCAGAATTAGTAAAAGTTGAGGCAGATTCCTTTGAAGAGGCTTTATCGAAAATAGAGGAAAAATACTATAGTGGTAAAATTGTTTTAGATTACAGTTCTTTTGATTGTGTTGATTTTTCAGAAATTACTGATTTTGAAAATCATAAAGAAATTCATAATTTGAATGATTATGAAGAATGAAAAATACGCTAGGAATTGCCTATCCGCGGAATTGCAGAGCTTTGCGAGATTCACGAGGACGAGCCGTATTTTGGCGTGGACTTGCCGTTTTGATTTTCTAATTTTCCGGCACATATTTTGCCACGCAAAACAAAAAATCAGTGTATAATAGAAAAATGAACACTTTGAAAATCACCCTTTTGCAGATAATGCCGGGCAATAATATTGAAGAAAACAGACGGATTGGCGAGGAGGCTTGCCGGAAAGCGAAACTTCTGGACGCGGACATCGCGCTTTTTCCTGAGATGTGGAGCTGCGGCTACAGTTTTCCGGAAAATCCGGCGGAGCTTGAAGAGCTTGCGGTAAGCGCGGACGGCGAATTTGTTTCGTTCTTCGGAAATCTTGCCGCGGAACTTGAGATGGCGGTGGGAATCACTTTTTTGGAAAAGCACAGCCCTCAGCCGCGGAACACGCTCCGTCTTTTTGACCGGCATGGAAAATCCGTCCTCACTTACGCGAAAGTCCACACCTGCGATTTTGGAGAAGAAAAAGTTCTTTGCGCCGGTGATGACTTTTACGTGTGCGAGCTTGACACAAAAAACGGCGTTGTGAAAACCGGCGCGATGATTTGCTATGACCGCGAATTCCCGGAAAGCGCGCGGATTTTGATGCTCAAAGGCGCGGAAGTGATTCTTGTTCCGAATGCCTGCCCCATGGAAATCAACCGCCTTTCCCAGCTGCGCGCAAGAGCCTACGAAAATATGTGCGCCGTAGCAACCGCGAACTACCCCGGCGGAAAGCCCGACTGCAACGGACATTCTTCCGCATTCGACGGAATTGCGTGCCGCCCAAAGGATTCACTCTCCCGCAACACGCTTGTTGTTGAAGCCGGCGAAAGCGAAGGAATCTACATCGCAAACATCGACCTTGACGAGCTTCGGGACTACAGAAGCCGCGAAGTCCACGGAAACGCCTACCGCCACCCGAAAAAATATTCGCTCCTCACAAAAGAAGAAATCCGCGAACCGTTTATCAGAAGGGATTACAGGGGATAAGGAAGGCTGATTTGTAATTCATTTGCTTGAGTTTCCTGTCATTCCCCGGCTTGACCGGGGAATCTATTTCACAAATATGCATGAGATTATCGGGTCGAGCCCGATAATGACAATACAGAGGCAAAGTGCGAACGCAGCTTAGGGCATGGAGCACCTGCGAAGCAGTCCAGTAGCGTAGCGTAAGGATGAGCGGATAGCGAAGTGCGGAACGCCCGACCTGCCGCAAGGCAGGGAAGCCCCAGAAAAAACTGAAAGAAAGGCAATCCGCTATTGACCAAATCTAACACAATTAGTTTAATATGCGAAAATATTCGGGAGAAATAAAATGAAAATTCTTGTAATCAACTGCAGCCCGGTAAAAAACGGTGCGACGGCAGAAATTGTGAAGCTGGTTTCTGATTTTTGCAAAAAAGGCAACGAAGTCCGCTCGATCTGCATTGGCGACTACGAGATAAAATTGTGCCGGGGCTGCCGGAAATGCCACGAGACCGCGGAGTGCTCAATTTTGGACGACACAAAAAAGCTGATGGCGGAATACGAATGGGCGGACAAAATAGTCTCCGTTTCGCCGTCGTACTGGGCGGACATTCCGGGCCAGTTCAAGGTTTTTATCGACAGATGCACTCCCTGGTGCAACACCCACGAACCGCACGCGAGAATTCCAGGAGGCAAAAAAGGCTACACAATCGCGCTCAGAACAGGTCCTTCAATGCCGGAATGTGAAAAAATAATCGGCAGCATCGAGCATTTCTACGGTCATCTTGAAATCGAAGCGAGCGGAAAACTTGGGTTTTGCAAAGTTGAACACAAGGAAGATGTCGCGGCACGCACGGAGGAAATACAGGAATTCTGCGAGGGGATTTGCCGCAACTGAAAAAGTAAAACCAACTCCAAATGAGGCATTATGAAAATTGAACACGTTGCACTTTATGTGAAAGATTTGGAAGGCGCGCGGAACTTTTTTGAAAAATATTTCGGCGCAAAATCGGGCGCTCTTTATCACAACAGGACATCCGGCTTCAAGTCGTATTTTCTGACATTTGACGGCGGAGCAAGGCTTGAGATTATGACGCGTCCGGAAATTCAGGACGTTGAGAAAAATCCTTTGAGCGCAGGCTACACCCATGTCGCCTTCAGCGTGGGAAGCAAAGCATCCGTTGACGCTCTTACAGAAAAACTGAAAGCGGACGGCTACAAAGTTTCAAGCGGACCTAGAACAACCGGCGACGGCTACTACGAAAGTTGCATTGTCGGAATCGAAGGAAACATGATTGAAATCACGGAATGAAAAGGAAAGAAAAATGAACTCCACCACAACCACACAAGACAAATATCACGAAATCAAACAACGGCTTCTTCTGATTGCGGAAAAACACGCGGAAATAAAGGCGGTTGTCGCAATCGGCTCGTCAACAAGAAGCGATGTTCCGGCGGACGAGTATTCCGACCTCGACCTTATAATCGCGACGGACGACACGGACTCCTGGCTTTACGGAAATCTTCCGGCGGAACTTGGCGACGTGAAAATCTCGTTTGTCGAGCCGACTCTTGGCGGCGGAATGGAGCGGCGAATTCTGTACTGCGGATGGCTTGATGTGGACATGATTGTTTTTACAGCCGGGCAGTTTTTGAACGCGGTGAACGACGGAACTGCAAGCTGGGTGATGAACAGAGGCTATGCCGTGCTGCACGACAGAATCGGGGCGGCGGAACTTTTGAAGCAAAAAATCAATTTGGAGATTCACAAGAGTGATTTTTCTGAAAGCGAATTCCAGAATCTTGCGAGCAACTTTTATTTTCACACGGTATGGGCGGCGAAAAAACTTCTGCGCGGCGAACTTTGGTCGGCTAAAATGTGCCTGGACTCGTACCTGAAAAATCTCCTTCTCAAGGTGCTGGAAGTCCAGACCGCAACAAAAAATCACGCTGACGTCTGGCACGATGGAAGATTTCTTGACCGCTGGGCAGACGAAGAAATCCGCGTGGAACTGAAAAACTGCTTTGCCCGTTACGACAAGGACGACATGAAAAACGCGCTTAAATCAACTCACAGGCTTTTTGCCAGAACCGCAAAAGAAACCGCCGCGCTAAAAAACTTCGCGTACCCGGACGAAGCGAAAAAGTTTTCAGAAGAATTTTTGGAAGAAAAGTTGTAGAATAATTTGCAAGAATAAAATCTTAATCACAGGATGTCGCCAATTTTTTCTTCACTTATAAATTTTCTCCCAATGCTCTTTTGTCATTATGCTCGTGTGTCCAACGCGCACTTCATTCAAAAGTGGAACAGGAACTTCGTCGCAGGTATGGTGAAAGACGAATCCCAGTTTTTCCTGCACGCGCTTCGATTTTTTTTCATCAAAAGAAATCGGTCGCCTTTACAACGTTTACGGTCATTCCGTTTTCTTCTACATAGTTCCAAAGATTTTCGTATTTGCTCTCTTTGATTTTCTCTTCTTCGGAACTGGCGTAATCTCTTCCAGAACTGGAATAATTTTATCCAGAAGCTTGCGGTTTTCAATGTCGAGAATAAAATGCTCCTTTGCGCCGTCGTAAGGAAATCCGCATTCCGCGCTGAACTCTTTCATAACCGGCTCTGTTTCCGGAAGCTTTTTCACAAAAACCGTGTTGTCGCACACAAGAAGAACCGGCTTTTCGTTCAGGTACGCCATGTATTCGCCGAACATCTTGCGGTTTCGCACTTCGCCGTAGCGTTCAATCTGCTCGCACACAAAATCGATGTATTCTTTTGTCGTCGCCATTTTTTCCTCTTAACAATTTCTCACCGCGCAAGCAGATTGCCT
>NZ_DBKJ01000002.1:5160-5311 GCF_002297325.1 Treponema sp. UBA753
CTTTTGCGCACTGATTGTTTTTGTGAATCATCGCGACTTTCTCGCAGCTTTCCATTTCCGCGCAGTCGCCGCAGGTGCTTACTTTTTTGCCGAGCGCGCATTGCCGGATAGGGCAAAGCGAATCGCAGAACGGAGTTTTCCGTCCGTCTAT
>NZ_DBKJ01000125.1:0-22274 GCF_002297325.1 Treponema sp. UBA753
TGAAAAAATCGTGCCCGCTTTCCTCTGGATTTGTGTAGCCCGAGTCTTCCACAAAATGCGCGTCGTCCAGATAGCCGGCCTTTCGCCCAGTCAAAAGCTTATGCGCGTAGCTCTGATGAGAAACGTCAAAAACAAACTTGTCCACAGGCGAGTTAAAAACGTAGTGAAGCGCGATTGTCGCCTCAACCATTCCAAAGTTCGGTCCGAAATGTCCGCCGATTTTCGTAAGACGGTTGAACAAAGCCTCGCGCATTTCGCCCGCAAGAGCCGTCATCTCTTCCAAAGAAAGTTTTTTCAAATCAGATGGTGAATTGATTTTTTCCAAGTACATATATTCTCCTGTATTTTTAAGATACATAATGTAACTAATAAAAAATATAATAAACTAAATATCAACTGTCAAGGATTTTTTTTTGAAAAATATAAACTTTATGTACTTTAGATTTTTAGAATAATGTAATTAGCCCAAACTTCGAGTTTTATGATTTAATGTCATTATCGGGCTTAACCCGATAATGACATAGTGGCGAGTCCGGCAATGACAAGCTTACTCTCCGTTTATGACGCCGTCGGTGCAGATTATCTTTGCGCCGATGAGTTTGTCGTTGCCGGTTGTGCTGATATTCGCCTTGAGTGCCTCCCACTGCGTCTGCGTGCCTTTGTAGTTTACGGTTTTTAGAGCAGTGCCTGCAAATGCGGAAGCGTCGATGAAAGTCAGGTTTGCAGGAAGCGTTATTTCTGTAAGATTTATACAATCTTTAAAAGCTGACGTTTTTATAGTTTCAACAGAATTTGGGATTACAATACATTCAAATTTGTTATTTTCAAAAGCATTATTGCCAATCGATTTTATAGAATTCGGAAGAGTTATTCCATACAGATTGCAACTCTGAAAAGTATAATCAACTATTTCTGTAAGTTCGTTTGTATTCGCGCCAGCAGTAAGGTCAAGAATATATCTCATATAATTGCGATTTTTATTTATTGCAGTTCCTATATCATACAGTTTTTTGTTGGTTATCTCTCCGCTTGTAATTTTTATTGTATAAATATTCGTATTTTCCGAAGATGTTCCGCTTTCCAGTGTTGCGATTGCTGCTGCGGCTTTGTCGGTATCGGCATTCACAAATTTTCCCCACACGGCATAGAGCGTAACGTCCGCCGCGCCGATTGTGTATTCGGAACTGTCATCGTAGGCTATGTTTCCGCCGGAAGTTTTTGCCCAGCCCAGAAAGTCCTTTCCGTCCATTGTGAATTTGTTTGGTGAAAGTTTTTGCGGCTCACCATAAACAAAAATCTGCGAATTCATTGTGCCACTTCCACCGTTTGGGTTGAAAGTTACGGTGTAGGTTGGTTTTTCATCATCAGAATCTGAACTTGAGCCGTTGGAACAGGAAGTGAATGTGAATGCAAGGCTAAGAGTTAGAATGCAAGCTAAAATCCAATGGGGGGGGTAAAGAAGTTAAAATTGATTTTCATCGCTTTCTCCTAAAATGAAATATTTTTTAGTATGTTCAAATTATACAGCATAGGAAATCAAATATCACGATAAATAAAGAAAAAAGTTGGGAAATTTGCAGAAACTCTTGTATAACGATGCAATTTTGTCTGTATAAGCTGTACAGTTTTTCTGGGGCGACAGTACAGCTTGTCTGTGCTTGTTATACAGTTTAACTATGCAGCAACTACAGACAAACTGTAGCGTCTATTTTGCATTATATGTCACGTAAGCACAGCCTGAAAATTCTCTTTTTTCATCACATAAACTTCCGGCTTTTTGGAAGCGCAAGCTTTTCCGTGTTGATTCCCTCAAGTTTAAGAAGCGCGATTTTGTTTTTGATTCCGCCGCCATAGCCAGTGAGACTTCCGTTTGAGCCGAGAACCCGGTGGCACGGAACCACAATGCAGATCGGATTCCAGCCGACAGCTCCGCCCACAGCCTGCGCGCTCATTTTCTCAAGCCCTTTTTTCGCGGCAATATTTTTTGCAATCCCACCGTAAGTCGCCGTTGCACCGAACGGAATTTTCAGCATCTCATCAACAACCAGTTTTCTGAAAGGCGTAAGATTTTCGATTCTGAATTCCGGAGTGAAGTCAGGATTCCGCCCCGAAAAATAAACGTCAAGCCAGCGGCAGGTTTCAAAAATCACGGAAGGCAAATCCGGGGAATCCGCAGAAAGTTTCTTTACCTCACCAGCTGAATTTTCTGCGTGCTTTTTCTCGTCGAACGAATATTCAAACCAAAGACCGGTCAGGAATTTTCCGTCGCTTTCGATAAAAATTTTTCCAAGCGGAGAGGCGTATTCAAAAATATATTTCATCTATTCAACCTCAGCAAATTTTTCGCGCCAGTCCTTCACGATGTCGGGATGGGAAGAAGCGTAAGAAAGGATTTTCCCACCAAGCCCGGATTTCACAAGCTCCTGAACTTCAGAGAACGGAAGCCGGTTCACCGCAGGGCAGGTCTTAGTCAGCGCGACAAAAATTTTTCCACCAGCGGATTTTCTCACAGCACGCAGCGGCCAGATTTTGCAGTCGAACGGCTTTTCCTCGGCAGAGAGAACGCAGCCTTTTTCAGAATCCAAAAACGGACAGGCGGCCTCCTCGTCAGGCTCATCGGTTTTGTAGCCGGCTGAAAGGTCAACGGTGAACGAATCTTTCCCTACAGGGCGGAAACGTGCAAGCGGAAATTTTTTCTCAAGCCGTTCCTTTGTCTCCCGGTCAAAAAGCGGAGTTTCCCAAAGGCTCTGGCGGCGGAATGAGCAGCAGAACCGGCATGACGCGCAGTCGGATTTTTTCAAGATTTTTGAAAGCATGATTATTTCTCCACCTCTCCGTAGAATTTGTCCAGAATGATGTCGGGCTTGTACGAAAGTTTCGCCTTGCGCAGTCCTTCAACACCCATGTCCTCCTCGCGGTTAAGGTAAGTAAAATTTTCAGATTCCTTCGCAAAAAGATTGTTCACCACGGAATACGCTCCGTCCGCCGCATAATCTGAAAGCGCCTTCTCAAAATGAATGTCCAGAACCTGAGACGAAACCGGACTTGCAAGCGTCATCGCAGCAGGCTTCTTGTCAACGTAAAGAACTCCGCCCCGGATGTTCAGCGCAGAATGGAATTCAACCGCCGAGGTGATGCTCTTTTTTTCAAGCAAAAGCGCATGGTCAGGATTTCCGCCGGAAGAATTTTTCTCATCCAGCCACTTTTCTTCTATATAAATGATGTCATCCGCAATGTCATTCTGGGGGAAAGTCCTGAATTCCCAGCGGTTCTCGTAAAGCCGCATGAAGCGCGCGATGTGATTTTTTTTCTTGTGGAATTTCTGCCCCGGAAGCTCCGCAAGATTTTTCGCAAGGTAAATGTAGTCGCTGTCGTTGCGGTCAGAATTCCAGCTGATTTTAATTCCCGGAAAATTTTCGGCAAGGCAGGAATCAATCTCGTTTTTCTGGTCGCGCGTGCAGAGGCAGAATCTGAGAGGCGTTTTTTCCGCGGAACATTTTTCAACAAGAAAAGAAAGCGCATTCTTCAGAGAGGAATTTTCAGAAACCGCAAGAGGAAAACCGAATCCGTTCCTGCTACCGTTTCCGTTGTAACGCCGGAACAGAAATCCGTCCTTGACCAAAAGCTCGATTCCGTATTTGTCCTGAAGAAGAAAAATGCTTGCAGGCGCACTGTCGCTTCCCAAAAGTTTTTCCGCGCGGAGGTTCTGCCCAACCCACTCAAAGTCAGAAAGATTCATGCAATAAAAATAATCATAACGGGCGAACTTTGCAACAGATTTTTGTATAGTAAAAGTTTTGAAAAAATAACACATAAAAACAGCCGTGCAAAATTATGCAAAGCTGTTTTATTGAAAGCAAAAACTCCAGACGTTACCACGAAAGCCTGTATGAAACTCCCGGCTCAACTCCATGCGCAGTCGGAATCGCGCCGATGTTCATGCTTATGTTTACGCTGCTGTTCTTGTGATAGAAAAAAGGACGAACAAATCCGTAAGCTATAGACGCGCCAATAATGTAAGTTCCAACCTTAAATCCCGTTTCAGGATCTGCAACGGCACACAAAATTCCAACCGCATCTGCCACTGTCATCAAAATTCCATCACCCCAGTGCCCATTCCTATATGAACCTAGTCCTAGCAAGATATTCTGAAATCCGATTCCAAACCTTTCTCCTGTTGTGTAGTCGTTAGCCTGAATTTTTCCGCTAGCACCGACAACTTTTTTCTTGGTTAGAAGCTCCAGCGTTTCATCGCTTACAACATTGGCTCTATATGTATCCTGAATCGTGGCAGTTGTAACATCGAACGCCTGAATATCAAGAACATAAAAAGTTCCAAGAGGTTTAAAAGTTCCCGATATTACAGTCTGCGCGCCTGTTTTTGCTCCGAGCTGCTGCATTGTTTCATCGCTAACCTCGCCTGAAAGCTGAAAGTTCATCTCTTTTTTTATGACATCAAGATTTGCTCGAGTAACAACCTGAAGCTTTCTAAGCTGAACAACATCTGTAGTCAGCTCGCCAAGCATATATTCAGAAAGCTCGCTGTAAGACGATGAAATTCCAAGAATTGCAACAGTTGTTTTGTTTTTTAGCGAAGAAGAAAATTTCTCTGCCGCCTGATTCAGCGCGTTATCAATCGTAACGCCTTTTGACTGCGAAAAAGAAACGGCAACACCAATCAAAGAAAACATGAACGCAAAAATTATTTTTCTCATTTTCATCTTAGCGAACCTCCGAAGTAATAACGCCTGCCTTATGCGCAGACAGCTGAACAGCGCGGTTTATTTCATCAAGCGAGCTTTTCTCTTCAGCAGTTTTTGCCTCGACTTTTCCCATGACAATCGCAAGCTGCTCATCAAGAACGCTGTTGTCAATTCCGAACAATGCGTAATATCGGTATTCCACAACGCCGTCCTCTTTTCTTTTTACTTGGGTCCAGAATGTTGAAAGCCTTTGGAATCCGTTGATTTTTGACTGCGAGAATGCGCCTGTAACAGCTTTTGCCATTTTTATTTTGGCGTCGCTCGAGTCTTTGTTTCCGCTGGCAGCAGTTCCGGCTTCACGTGTAACTGTCTGTTCAATTCTGTTTGTCATCTCTCCAGACGCACGGTCTGTTTCAACCCAAATTCTAAGCAAGTCCCTGTCATCCCCATAGCCTTCAACCGCAATTAAAGCCTTATCTTTTGCCTCTGGCAAAGCGCTGAGCTTTCCGTAGTTCTGGGAAGAGACACATTCAACCCAGTCTGGAACTCCTTTTCCAAATTCAGAGCCTTGCCAATCAAGAAGCTCCGTTCCACTGACTTGCGCAGCTGTTTCTGGCTTTGACGGAGCCGAAGCGCAGCCAATCACGCAGGAGCAAATCAAAGCAGCCCCGGCAATCAAAATAATTTTCTTCATTTGTCTTCCTCCTGAAAAAACTGAGATTCGGTTTTTAAAACAATGAATCAATCAGGTTTTCCTTTAAATCTTTTTCTATTTCAACGCGCGCCTTAGCGTACGCATTGCTCAAATCACGGTGGCCGTATTTTGGATATTGCCTTGAATAAGAGCCTAAAATCTCGTTGCTTCCATCCAGAGAAAAAACCTGAAGCGAGATTGCAGGACGCACAAAAACGCCGACTGCATTTTTTGACTCTGAATAATGAACGTTTCCTGAAATCAGAAAATTCGGATTTTTTATTCCGCAGACAAAGCCTTTAGACTCCAAAAGCTGCTGAACCGTATAAGACACGTTTTTTTCGGCATCATTTTTAATTTCCACGCTGAAAGTCAACTTCGGCTTTTCACGCGACATAATGCCGCCCGCCCGCTCTGAAAGAATCCCGATTGACTTTAAGCTTTCACTTCCGCTTTTCGCGTCAAGAACAGAAAGGCTCTGCACCGTATCCCGCAATTTTTCAAGCGAAATAATAGCAGAATTTGCAACAGAAAAAGCAAGATAAGGATTTTTTGAGTTTTCAGATTTTTGGATTTTCTCATTCACGCTTAAAATTCCAGCAGATAAAATTCCTTGGAATTCGTTTATCGCATCGCTTTTTTTAATGTAGGCGCAAACCGAATATTCGTTCCGCGCGGAATTGAAAAAGGAATTCGTAAAAGAAACCGCAGGAAGCTTTGTTTCAGATGCAACATTTGTTTCTGAATAAACTGAACGCTGCTTTTCAGTGTTTCCAAAAGAATTTCCGGATAAGCTTTCGCTTCCGTGCAATTTCGCAGAACGCTGAACAGAAATCTTTGCTTCAAAATACAAAGCCAGTTCAGAAAGCGCAGAATCCTTTGCCGCAGCTTCGCTATAGCCAGTTCCAACCGCTGATATATATTCAAAATCAGAAAACTGCAAGCCTTTGTTCTCATACCAAAGCGGAAAATTCTCGCAGAAAAGATTCGAAACTAAAATAAAAAAGCCCGCAAATAAAATCCTTTTTTTCATATTTTCATGATTTCCATTCTTCAGTTTTCCAAATATTCACCCATTTTTAGCTATAAGCGGTCTTAATATAACACTTAAATTCCAAATATTCAACCATATTTTATTTAAAAATGGCTTATTAAGATATTTGGATTTTTATGTCTTTGTTCAAAATAATGCTATGAAATCTTCAGACATTCAAAAAAGGCTGGCGGAAAACCTAAAAAGAATCAGAAAGCAGCAGAAGCTTACGCAATTTGAGCTTGCGGAAAAAGCTGGAATTTCCGATGAGACAATAAAAAACATCGAGCTTTGCAAAACCTGGACCAGCGAAAAAACGCTCTCGCAGATTACAGATTCATTGCAGGTTGACATTCACACGCTTTTTCTTCCAATCGCTTCAAGTTTTGACAAGCAAATTTCAGATGACAACAGGCAAATCAAAGAGAATATAATAGAAAACTTGCGGAAATTTATTGACGAAAATTTACGGAAAATGGCTGATGAATGCTAAAGCAGTTGTTTGCCAGTTTTAATTTAAAATTAAAAGTCCTCTTTAGAACTTTTTTCATTCCATTGATTTTTTTCATTTAAAATATCATTATGTTCCCACTATGTTCAAACCAGAAATTCTTAACACATTAAAAAAGTATTCAGCAAAAACATTTTTAAATGATCTTACAGCTGGAATTATCGTTGGCATTGTTGCGCTTCCATTGGCAATAGCTTTTGCAATCGCTTCAGGAGTAGAGCCGGAGCGCGGACTTTTTACAGCAATCGTAGCAGGATTTTTTATTTCGCTTTTAGGCGGAAGTCGTGTGCAGATTGGAGGACCAACAGGAGCATTTGCTGTAATTGTTTACGGTGTTGTCGCAAAGTACGGATATTCAGGACTCGCAACTGCAACTGTAATGGCGGGAATTCTTTTGATAATGCTAGGCGCATTTAAAATGGGCGGGCTTGTAAAATTTATTCCATACACAATCGTAACAGGATTCACAGCAGGAATCGCAGTAACAATCGCAACAGGACAAATCGGAGATTTTCTTGGACTTTCAATTTCAGTTTTTCCGGAAGGATTTTCAAAAATGCCAGGAAACTTCGTTGGCAAAATTGAAACTTATGCAATGAACATAACCCACATAAATTACTACTCGCTGATTATGGCTTCGGTTTGTCTTGCAGTAATTTTTACATGGCCTCGCTTCTACAAAAAAATCACAGGAAAAATTCCAGGCAGCTTGATTGTAATTATACTCGCAACAGCAGCAAGCATTCTTCTAAAAAAATACGCAGGACTTGAAACAGACACAATCGGCTCTCGGTACGGAAGGATACCTTCAACATTGCCTTCCCCTTCACTTCCGCAGTTCAGCGTGGAAACAATCACAGCTCTTTTCCCAACTTCAATTTCCATTGCAGTTCTGGCGGCAATCGAAAGTCTTTTGAGCGCAGTTGTCGCAGACGGAATGACAGGCACAAAACACGACTCAGACACAGAACTTATTGCGCAAGGAATTGCAAACATAGCATCCCCAATTTTCGGCGGAATTCCTGCAACCGGAGCAATAGCGCGCACTGCCACAAATATAAAGAACGGCGGAAAAACTCCTGTGGCAGGAATAATCCATGCAATCACGCTTCTTCTTATAATGCTGATTCTTGGAAAATATGCGGTCTACATTCCAATGGCGGCGCTTTCCGCAGTGCTGATAAATGTTTCCTGGAACATGGCAGGATTCCCGGCGGTCAAGGCTTTGCTAAAAGGTCAAAAATCCGACATCTTTGTTTTGGCGGCGACTTTCCTTATCACGGTTTTTATCGACTTAACAGTTGCAATTGAATTTGGTCTTGGATTCGCAGCGTTCTTCTTTATTAAAAAAATGATAGATGTTTCAGAAGTTCAGAACAAACGCGATTCTATTGCAGGCGGAATTTCAGGAAATTCATTTTTGGAAGAAAACATTGAAGTTCCAGAAGGCGCAGTTGTCTATGAAATTGACGGTCCGCTTTTTTTTGGAACTGTAAGAAAATTTGAATTTGCAATTGAACGCGCAGGAGCGAATGCAAAAGTTCTTGTGCTCAGAATGCGAAACATGATTTACATTGATGCCGGCGGAATCCGCGCGCTTGAACAGGCAAAGGCAGCTTGTGATAAAAACGGAATCACAATTGTAATATCAGGAATCCACACGCAGCCCTACATTCTTTTCAGCAAAATGGGAATGATTGAAAAACTCGGAAAAGAAAATATTTGCGCAGACATAAAAGAAGCATTAAGCAGAACGAAACTGCTTCTTGAAAAGTAAAAATTCCGGCTGTCCTATTTTTTTAGGGCAGCTATTTTTTTTAAAGTATATCAATTATTTTTTTTTAATTGTATACTAAGCACATGATTGAAGAAAAAGAAACTGATACAGAAATTCAAAAAGCTGGACCAAAAACCGCGCTTGTTTCCATCGTAGGCCGGCCTTCAGCAGGAAAGTCAACATTTTTAAATACAGCAAGCGGAGAAAAAGTCAGCATAGTTTCTCCGGTTCCGCAGACAACAAGAAACGCAATCCGCGGAATAATAAACACATCTCTTGGACAACTAGTTTTTATTGACACGCCAGGTCTTCATCTAAGCGAAAAAAAACTGAACCTAAAACTTTCAAACATTGCGCAAGAAAACATAAAGGAAAGCGATGCAATTCTTTACATCATGGATTCAACTCGCCCACACAACGAGGAAGAAGAAATGATTGCTTCACTTTTAATTCCGCACAAAGACAAAGTTGTAATCGCAATCAATAAAACAGAAGACTCAAAATCTAATCCGCTAAATTCCAGAAGCTTCATTCAAAAGAATTTTCCAGATTTTCCAAGTGAGCGGATTATTGAAATTAGCGCAAAAGAAGACAAAAATATAAATGAAGTTTTAAAATCTCTTTTCAATCTTGCAAAAGAAGAGCCGCATCTTTATCCAGAAGAATTTTACACGGATCAAGAAGTTGATTTTAGAATCGCAGAAATTATCCGCGGGCAGGCAATCAACAGGCTTGAACAGGAACTTCCGCACGCAATCTATGTTGAAATCAGCGACCTTAAAATGCAAACTCCGAAACTTTTAAAAGTTCTTGCCTACATTTATGTCGAGCGCGAAAGTCAAAAAGGAATCGTAATTGGAAAAGGCGCGTCAATGATAAAAACCATCAGAGTTGAATCAATTAAAGAATGCAGAAAAATTTTTCCATATAAAGTTGACATCGACCTGCGCGTAAAAGTTGATAAAAACTGGCGGCAGAAAGATAAAGTCCTAAACAAACTTATAAAGTAGTTTTTTTCATGCGGAAATTTTGTTTATTGAAGAATTGAAGCAAAAGCATTAAAATGGTTGCATTCTAAAAATTCACTTTGAGCGACTTTTTAAATTTTTATTAAGGGAAAAAATATGAAACTTACTTGCGGCATAGTCGGACTTCCAAATGTAGGAAAGTCTACAATTTTCAGCGCGCTAACAAAAGCTCCTGCAGAAGCTGCGAACTATCCATTCTGCACAATTGATCCAAACATTGGAATTGTTGATTTACCAGATGAAAGACTGGACTTCATGGCGAGCGTTTTTCAGCCAAAGAAAAAAATTCCTGCGACAGTTGATTTTGTTGATATTGCAGGCCTGATAAAAGGAGCTTCAAGCGGCGAAGGTCTTGGAAATAAATTTCTTGCAAACATCCGTGAAACAGCAGTCATTGCCCATGTTGTCCGCTGCTTTGACAACCCAGACATTCAGCACGTCCGCGATGACGCAAGAACAGAAGCTCCTGTAGACCCTGAAAGCGACATCCTTACAATTGACTTTGAACTTGCTCAGGCTGATCTGGACACAATTGCAAAGCGCGCAGAAAAAATTACAAAGCAAATCCGTGCGCTAGGAAAAGACGAGGAAAAACGTCTTGCTCCATATTTCAGCGCAGTCGAAAAAATCAAGCCTCTTCTTACAGATGGAAAATGTGCCCGCATGGCAGATTTGACTGATGAAGAAAAAAATGCAGTTTACGATCTTCACTTGCTCACAATAAAGCCGCAAGTTTTTATCTGCAATATAGACGAAGATACAATTCCAGCAGGAACAAACAAATATGTTGAAACCGTCCAGAAAATTGCAAAGGAACAAAAATCAGAAGCAATTGTTATCTGCGGAAAATTTGAAGCTGATCTTGCAGAAATCGATGACGAAAACGACCGCAAGGAATTCATGGAAAGTGCAGGATTAAAAGAATCTGTACTTTCAGTTCTTGCAAAGCATGTTTATCATCTTATGGGACTTAGAACATTTTTTACAGGCGGTTCTGATGAATGCCGCGCCTGGACAATTCACGAAGGAGACAAAGCCCCACAAGCAGCCGGCGTAATTCACACAGATTTTGAAAAGGGATTTATAAAAGCTGAAGCTTACACTGTTGATGACTTGAGGCAATATGGTTCAGAAGCAAAAATAAAAGAAGCTGGAAAATATCGTCAAGAAGGAAAAGATTACGTTGTTCAAGATGGCGATGTTCTTTTCTTTAAATTCAATGTATAAACAAATCTTGCACTGCTACAAAAACAGCAGTGCATTTTTTTTCAGCAAATTAAAAATCACTTTCACAGTTAAATTCCATGACTTTTCCAGTAGAAGGATGAGTGAATTTTATATAGCAAGAATGAAGCATAAGACGCTCATTTGGCTCGCAATGCCCATACAAGGTATCTCCAATTATCGGAAGTCCAAAACCGTGAAAGTCGGCACTTGCAAGACGAAGCTGATGAGTTCTCCCAGTATATGGAATAAACAAAACGCGGGTAACATTTTTTTTATTTCCCAAAGGACTTAAATATTTTTCCACATCAAGAATTTTCCATTCAGTAATAGCTTTTTTTCCATATACAGAATCCCAAATTTGATGCGGACGATTTTCAATATCAAGTCTAAAATAAAGTTCCATACTTCCACTTTGCGAAATTCCTTTTTTTGCAAGAATTCCATCAAGCAGGGCAACATATTTTTTTTGGACAAGCCCTTCTTCAAATTGCCGGCATAAATTTCTATGAGCATCTTTTGTAAAAGCAAGAATCATAAGCCCAGAAGTTTCCATATCTAGTCTATGCACAGAAGGCTGCTCAATACATTCAGGAAAAAGTTTCCTTACACGGTTTACAATGCAATCTTGCTTTTCAGGTCCGCGCCCGGGAACACTTAAAAGCCCGCTTTGCTTGTTCACAACAATTATGTCTTTATCACGGTATAAAATTTTCAAGCCAAGAATTTCAGGAAGAACTAAGCCACATCGTTCATCGCAAGGAGAATATTTGCAGCCTGAAATTTTGTTTTCAGTTGATTTTCCATAAAAAACTTCGCACATACTAAGCGGAGTTAAATTATTTTTAAATGCAAAATTCAAAAGTTTTGGAGCACAGCAATCTCCAGTTCCTGTAGGCGGAAGACGGTTTTTGCAAATTTGCTTTAGCGAACGATTTTTTCCATCAAAGCAATAAAAACTGTAAAGCTCATAAACTTTTTCCAAAGACTCAGATGTAAGCACAGAACGGCGCAACTGGATTTTTTTTAAATCATCTTTTTTGCAAATCTTTAATTCGTCTGTAAGCAGATGAATTTCTTTATCATTTTTTTGAAGAGCTGACATAATTTTTTTGTTAGAAACAATCGGTTCAATAAAAATCGCATCGCAGAATTTTCCTTCTATTTTCCTTGAAATTCCAGAAACAGTAAAAAGAATTTTATTTTCCTGCGCAGAATTTTTTGCAACAAGAACTCCAATCATAATCCCATTCGCAAAACGTTCTGCGCTTATTTTTTCCGTCGTATAAACAAGAGAAAGTTTCTTTTCTTCCAAAAGCGAAATTATTTCTTTGCAATATTTAAATGCCAGCTCTTCATCAAAAGGAGGAAACATTTTTTAATTATACAGAAAAAATCTGTTTAACTAAATATGGAATCGCCTTTTCAAATTTTACGCCGTACCAATGATCCTTGTCATCAAGAGTCGCCTTTATAGACTCAACAACATAATTTGCAGCAATTTTTGCAGAACCAAGCAAATCTTTTCCATTGCAAAGCGCGCCTGTAAAAGCTGAAGCAAAGACATCGCCAGTTCCATGCATCTGAACAGGAAGCCTTTCTGTAAAATAATATTCAACTGAATTTCCATTACAAACCGCAACTCCAAGTTTTTCCTTTTCAAAACTTACACCAGTAAGCACAATTTTTTTTGCGCCAAGTTTTATAAGTCCGCCACAAATATTTTCAATATAGTCTTTGCTGTAATTTTCACTTTTATATTCGATTCCTAGAAGAAACGAAGCTTCTGTAATATTCGGAAGAACAACATCAGCACCATTGCAAAGTTCAGACATTTTTTTGGGAAAGTCGGGAGCAAAGCCAGCGTACATTTTTCCATTATCAGCCATAACAGGATCAACAACGACAAGCGCATCATTGCGGGAAGTTTCCTTTATGATTTTTTTTATAATAGGGATTTGGGCTTCTGAAACATATCCTGTATAAAACGCGCTGAAAGTAATATTTTCTTTTTTCCACTGATTTAAAATATTTTCCATATCGCCGGTCAAATCATTGAATGTCCAGGATTTAAATGCAGTATGATTCGAAAGAACTGAACTGGGAAGTACGGCAGTTTCAATTCCGCAAGCTGAAATAACAGGAAGCGCAACCGTAAGAGAGCACTGTCCAACGCACGAAATATCTTGAATTGTAAGCAGACGTTTGTCCATAAAACACCTCAGTTTATAAAATTTGAATTTTACAATATACAAAAACTGACATTATTAATATAATCATATTGATACAATTTTTATATAACCAGAGAAAAAGATGTTTACTTGTGATTTTTCAAAAAAAGGAACGATGACTTTCTGTGATTTTTTAATCGAAAGCATAAAATCAAAAATCATAGATGGAACTTTATCTTCAAATGAAAAACTCCCGTCAAAACGAACACTTGCCTCACATTTGGGAGTAAGTGTAATTACAGTTCAAAATGCCTATTCGGAATTAATAAGCCAAGGCTATATTTTTTCAATTGAAAAAAAAGGTTTTTTTGTTACAGAGCTTACAAAGGAAATAAAAGCACTTTCCTCAACTTCTTCAAAACAGTATTACAAAAAAGAAAAACGTATAAAAAAAACAAATTCAAAAAGCAAAGAAAAAATTTTCATTGATTTAAAATCAAATTCTATTGGCTGGGAAAAATTTCCATTTTCAATTTGGTCAAAAATAATGCGTAAAGTTTTAAATAGTCCGCATGAAAATCTTTTAAAAAGTCAACCGTTGCAAGGAACGCTTGAATTAAGAGAAGCGATCTGCAAGCATTTAAAAAGCTTTAAAAACATTGAAGCAGTTCCAGAACAAATTGTAGTAGGAGCAGGAACAGAAATGCTTTACAGTTTTGTTGTTCACCTTTTAGGGAATGAAAAAATATATGCTGTTGAAAATCCAGGATACAAAAAAATTGCGCAGATTTTTGAAATGAATGGAGCAAACATAGAACATATTCCAATCGACAAGAACGGGCTTAATATAGAAGCTTTAAAAAAAACAAATGCCTCTGCAGTTCATGCAACTCCAAGCCATCATTTTCCAACAGGAATTGTAATGCCGGTAAAAAGACGGATGGAACTGTTGTTTTGGGCACAAGAAAAAAATGACCGCTACATAATTGAAGATGACTATGACAGCGAATTTCGATTTACAGGAAAACCAATTCTTCCTCTTTTATGTGCGTCAAAAAATGAAAATGTAATCTACATAAATTCATTTTCAAAAACACTTTCTCCTTCGTTTAGAATAAGCTACATGGTTCTTCCAAAAAAACTTTCTGAAAAATTCAATTCAAAATTCAACTTCTGTTCATGCACCGTAAATTCATTTGAACAATATGCACTTGCGGATTTTATAAAAGAAGAGCATTATTCCAAGCACATTATCAGAATGAAAAATTATTACAGAAACCTTCGCAATGAACTGATTTTTAAAATTGAAAATTCAGAACTAAAAAATTTTGTAAAAATCCACGAAGAGAACTCTGGGCTTCATTTTTTGATTTCAATAAATTCCAAGTTCAGCGGAAAGACTTTAGAAATGCGTCTTAAAAAAAATGGAATAAAAATATCGACACTAAAAGATTTTTTTTATGAGTTTAAAGAGTTTTCAATTTTTTCAGAAGATAGCAAAAATTTTCCAATAGATAAAACATTTGTTGTAAATTATTCGGGCATAGAAAAACAAAAAATTCCAAAAACAGTCGAACTGATTCTGGAATCTATAAAATGAAAAAATGCAAAAAGTTTTTTAGTTTAGCTTCTAAAAATTATATCGCCATTATACGACATTTTTTCAATTATTGCGCCGCTTTCAACATGAATGCCTCTTTCACGAAGCGCATCTCCGCCAGACTGAAATGCTTTTTCAATTGCAACACAAATTCCCTGCACTTTTGCGCCAGCGTTTTCAGCAATTTCAATCAGACCGTTTAGTGCATTTCCATTCGCAAGAAAATCATCTACCAAAAGGATTTTATCATCAGAAGAAAGATATTCCCTTGAAATAACAATATTATAATTGCAAGAATTTGTGTGCGACCAAACTGTGGAATAGTACACATCGTCTGACAAAGCCGCGCTCGTGTGCTTTTTGGCAAAAAGAACAGGAATATTTCCAAATGCTCTGGCAACAGAACAGGCAACAGCAATTCCGCTTGCTTCAATTGTAACAACTTTCGTTATGTCTACACCGTCAAAAGATTTTTTAAAATCCTCCGCCAATTTATCAAGCAAGCCAACATCAATCTGATGATTCAAGAAGCTATTTACTTTTAAAATATTTCCTGGCAAAACAATGCCATCTTTTTTTATTCTATCTTCGAGCAATTTCATAACGCAATATTAGAAAAAAAACAGCATTTATGCAACACAGTTTTTAACGCTGCTTTTTATACTGATTTTTTTCAATTTGCTTTTGCCGCGACTTTTCCCTGTTTTGCTCAAGAAGCTTGTCTTTTTTTTCTTGTTTCTTGTCTGTAGAAGTATCCCATTCAACAGCAACAGATCGTTCTTGAATTGAAGGAATTCTAAGAAAAGTCAAACAGTCCGCGCGATGAACAGTTATTCCTCTGCTATGCGAAACATAACCGACAATTGGATCTCCAGGAACAGGTTTACAGCATTGCGCAATCGTAACTAAAAAATTAGTGTCATTTTCAATGCGGATTCTTCCTGTGAAATTTTGCGACTGCTGTTTTTTTAAAGCTGCCTTTCGTTTTCTTTCTGCGGAATTTTCTTCAGCGATTTTTTTTGAATATAAAGTGTTCGCCGCAATTTCCGCCTCGCGTTTTTCTTGAGCTTCCTTGTCAATAAACGTCGGATCATTTTCAACAAGCCAAGAATGAATTTTTTGCCGCGCCTTTGAAGTCTTTACGGCCTGAAGCTGGCTTTGAGTTGGATGCGCCTGAGGATTTGTAAGGATTTCAATAATCTGTGTATTCTTTAAAGGCTGAGTAAGAGGAATTATTTTTCCATCAGCTTTTGCACCAACAACTTTTTCGCCTATTCCAGAATGAATCGCATAAGCAAAATCAATCGCATTTGCACCAGCCGGAAGCTCCTTCACATCTCCCTTTGGAGTAAAGACATAAATTGAATCGCCAAGAAGATCACTTTTTAGTTCCGCAAAAAATTTTTCATCACTCAAATCTTCATTTCTAAGAGCGCGCAACTGATTTATGATGCTCAGATCTTCTGCCTTTACCATATCGTGGTTAGTTCCCTTTTTGTAAAGCCAATGGGAAGCAACACCATGCTCGGCAATGCTGTGCATCTCTTGTGTGCGGATTTGAATTTCAAGCGGTTTTCCTTCGCAAATCACAGTTGTATGCAAAGACTGATAACCGTTTGCTTTTGGCATTGCAATATAATCCTTGAATCTGCCTTCCATAGGTTTCCAAAGACCATGAACAATTCCAATCAAAGTGTAGCATTCAGATTCCGTGTTGCAAATTATTCTAAGAGCAAGCAAATCGTAAAGCTCACCAGGTTCCTTGTTGCGTTTTCTCATCTTCTGGTAAATCGAATAAAAATGCTTTGCACGGCTTGTTATATTTACAGTTATTCCAGCTTTTTCTGTAGCTGTATAAATTTTTTTTACAGCGTTGTTCAAGTACTCGGCTCTTTCTGCTTTTTTTTGCGCCACAATTGATTTTATCTGCTGAAAAACTTCCGGGTTCGAATACTTCAAACTCAAGTCTTCCATTTCGCTTTTTACATCGGACATACCAAGACGGCTTGCAAGAGGACACCAAATATCAATAACTTCTTTTGCGACTGCACGCTGAGCTTGTGCGGAAACAAATTTCAAATTGCGCATACGGTCAAGGCGGTCTGCAAGTTTTACAAGAATAACGCGGATGTCATCAACCATAGCAAAAAGCATTTTTCGTATGCTGTCAGCCTGATGCAAAGAAGTTGAATTTATTTTTAATCCAGTTATTTTCGCAGTTCCATTGCAAATCACAGAAATGTCTTTTCCATATTTCTCTTCAATTTCAGGAAGGCAATCATGGTCCACATCAAGAATATTATGGAAGAAACCTGCGATAATTGTGTCCGCGCCAAGATTTTTTTCAGCAAGAATTGTCGCCACTCTAAGTGGATGAAGATAATAAGGCTTTCCGCATTTTCGCTTAAGATCGGAAGTTTTGGAGATTAGATAATTCCATGCGCTTTGGATTCTTTTCCATTCTTCTGGAGTATAGTTTTCAGAAAATTTTTTAGAAAACTGGCTGATTAAAATTTCAGGATCAGTTTCTGTAACTTCATTAATTTTTTCTGACATAGGCAATCCTCTTCGATTGACTATATCACATATCAAAACTATGGTCAAAAGCAGAAAAGTTTATCTGCCACTGTCTCTGAATTTTCCTTCAATATAATCAGGGTCTTTTGAGCGAAGCAAACTTCCCTGCTGAATTTTTAGCTTTGTGTAGAAAACGCAAGGATGTCCGTTGCAAACCCAATTGTACAATTCTCCGTTTTCCGGATTCACAAGCACAAAATCTTTTCCCCACAAAATCTTCTGCGCAACAGTATCAGGAGAAACTATTTCAAGTTCTGTAGATTTTGTAATCATGTTAAGACTTTCAAAATTATACATTTTAAAGCCGGCAATTTTTTCAGCAAAAGGAAGATTCAAATCAGGATGTTCTGCAAATCTTTTGTCGGCAGCGGCTTTTGCTTCTGGACAAAGTGAATTGTATTTTTCATTTCGAATTTTTTTATTCAGCGCAGATTTTTCAAGAATAGCATTTTCATCTTGCAAAGAAAGCTCATTTCCAAATTCCGCAGAAAGCTCAAACGGACTGTCGCTTGCACCGCTTACAGCAACATCCGCATCAGATTTATTATAATAAAATCCTGTGGCGAACGGACGATGGCTGACTTTATAAAGCTCTTCAATAAAAGGCTCTGCTTCTGTCTGTGAAATTTTTCCTTCAAGCGCATCAATTGCCTTTCTGTAAGCCCGCGTAATCAAGGCAACGTAATAGACACTTTTCATTCGCCCTTCAATTTTAAGCGAGTCCACACCGGCATTTTTTAAATCCGCAAGATGATCTATCATGCACAAATCTTTTGACGATAACACGGCTGTAAAATTTTCTCCTTCGTAAACTGGAAAAAATTCATCAGGACGCTTATGCTCACGCAAAACAAGGTTTCCACTTTCTGCAATTTGCTTGGCATTTTCTCCAAGACTCGCAAGAACATCATAATCCCAGCGACAAGTATGGCTGCAAAATCCTTCTTGCGCGCTCCGACCATTTAAATACGCGCTCATCAAGCAACGGCCAGCATACGCAATGCACATCGCACCATGAACAAAACATTCAATTTCCATTTCCGGAACTGCATTTTTTATTTCCGCAATTTCTTTTAAAGAAGCCTCGCGTCCCATCACAACCCTAGTGAATCCCAACGACTTATAAACTTTTACAGCTTCGCGGTTCATACAGCTTGCCTGTGTTGAAAGATGTAATGCCGCTTCTGGGAATTCTTTTTTAAGAATCGGAACAATTCCCAAATCCTGAACAATAAAAGCATCAATTGGATAATTTTTAAAATACGGAATATTCTGAATCAGCCTG
Organism: Treponema sp. UBA753; assembly: GCF_002297325.1. Taxonomy (NCBI): domain Bacteria; kingdom Pseudomonadati; phylum Spirochaetota; class Spirochaetia; order Treponematales; family Treponemataceae; genus Treponema; species Treponema sp. UBA753. The sequence continues at coordinate 18,604 of NZ_DBKJ01000125.1, forward strand.
TCAATTTCATCATTGTGAAACGCAATGTTCAATGCGCAGTGAAGTTTTTTTTGGGGAAACTGTTTTTTCAATTCGCAGACTTTTTTATATTCATCTTCATAAAAATTGTCCGCCTTCACACGCAAAGAAAAATTTTTCAATCCGATGTAAACAGCATCAGCACCGTAAATATATCCGTACTTAAGTTTTTCAACATTTCCAGCAGGAGAAAGAAGTTCCATATTTTATTCCACCGCGATATTATTTTCACGCATAAGACGTTCCCGCTCTTTTATTTCGCTTTCTGAAAGTCCGCTTCTTTTGTTTATGTACTGCCCGATTTTTTCAACAGCCGCGTGCGACTCAAGTAAAAATTCGTCCGCCATCTGAAACATGAACATCATTTCCGGCCAGACATCCAAAGTGCATTTTCCGCCTGAATAAATAATTTTCTGCGCCAAAGTTTCTGCACTGTCAACAAGAATTTCTTTTTCGCCGCACTGAATATAAACTTCAGGGAAAGTTGAAAAATCATTTTCAGAAGCAAACAAAGGCGAAACCTGAATATTTTTTAAATTGGAAGAATAAGTGTAAAGATCGGCCGCATGACGCAGATCTTCGTTTCCTAAAACTTCATCACGGATTTTTTTATTCGAAAGATTTTCAGTTGAAAGATCAAGCCAAGGAGAAATCAAAATTACTTTTGAAACCAAGCCGCGTTTTTTTTCTTCAGTCCTAAGCATAAGTCCCAACGCAATGCTCGCGCCACTTCCGTCTGCGGCAAGAATAATTTCTTTAGATTCGCCATCTTCTAAAATTCCGCTGAAAACTTTTTCAACATCTTCAATTGAAGAAGGAAAAGGATAAGAAGGAGCAAGTCTGAATTCTGGCACAACAACTTTTGCAGAAACAGCATTTGCAAAGATTGAGCAAAAACTTCTCCAGCTGTCCCGCGAGCCGCCAACAAACGAACCGCCATGAACATAAATTACAATTCTATTCGATGCAAAAAGCTCAGGCACAAGAATATCGCATTTTACGCCGCCGATTTTTTTTTCAGTGCGCTCAACATGATTCGGAATAAAATCCGCTTTGAATTTTTTTTCCAGCTTGCTTCTAAAAGCCTCAACTTCGTTTTTTGGAGACAAAACCAAAGCCTTAAGTTTTTTTACCGCAGCTTTTCTGTCAACTTTGATTTCCATAATTTGAAGATTATAGCAAATTACATGAAAACTTGCTATAATGCGTCCATGCCTATAAGAATTGATTCCGACCTTCCAGCTAGAAGCACTCTTGAAAATGAAAATATTTTCGTGATGACAGAAGAGCGCGCAGTTTCCCAAGATATACGTCCACTTAAAATTGCGATTGTAAATTTAATGCCCACAAAGGAAGTTACAGAAACTCAGCTTCTTAGGCTTCTTTCAAATACTCCTCTTCAAATTGACATTTCGCTTGTGCAGATGAAAGGACACATTTCAAAAAACACAGACAAAAATCATCTGGAAAAATTCTATATGTCGTCGGAAGAAATTTTCAGCAGGAAATTTGACGGAATGATTATAACAGGCGCGCCAGTTGAGCAGATTCCATTTGAGCAAGTTGACTACTGGGACGAACTTTGCAAAATAATGGACTACGCGAAAAAAAATGTTTTCTGCACACTTTACATTTGCTGGGGCGCAATGGCAGGACTTTATTATCTGCACGGAATAAACAAGCACATTGTTGAAAAAAAGTTTTCAGGAATTTTTTATTCAAAGCTTCTGGATTCAAAAGAACCTTTAATGCGCGGCTTTGATGATTATTTTCCAGTTCCAACTTCGCGCTACACAAAAATTCTCACAGAAGATATTGCGTCAAATGAAAAACTTTCGCTGCTCGCATATTCAGAAGTAACAGGAGTAACACTTGCAAAGTCCAAAGACAACCGAAGCATTTTTATGACAGGACACTTGGAATACGACCCTGAAACTTTGGCAGAAGAATACAAGCGCGATTTAAAAAAAGGAATCAATCCTTCAATGCCGGAAAATTATTTTACAGACAATGATCCTTCCAAGCCGATTATTTCAAAATGGAGAAGCACAGCGCATTTGTTCTATTCTAACTGGCTGAACTACTACGTATACCAAGAAACCCCGTATAGGTTTACTGGAATATAAAGAAAACCTCATCATCAATGCAGCCTAAAATCTTCTATTTATCATTGGTTTCAAGCTTCTTCCATCTTTTGATTTCGTTGCGGTACATGAGCATTCCAGCTGTTCCCGTAATAATTTCTGCGGAAGGAAATGCAATCCAAGTGTACACAAGTCCGAAGAACGAGAGAATCCAGAATATTGGAATCAGGCAAAAAATCTGGCGGATTACAGAAAGCAAAAGGCTTCGCTTCATGTCGCCCACAGCCTGAAAGACAACCGGAGTCATCAGAGAAAAAACGCATGGGAAAAAACTTGCGCCGATAATTCTGAACGCAGGAATTCCGTCTTGCAAAACTTCCGCGCTGTCAGAAAAGACTCGAATGAGAATTTCTGGAATAAGTTCAAAGCACAAAACACCGGCAAGCATAAGAACAAACGCAATGAGAATAGAATCAAAAACAATTTTCCGGCAGCGGTTAAAACTTTTGCGCGCGTAGTTGTAGCTAAGCACAGGAACAATGCAAGTCTGAAATGCAAAAAGCGGAATAAAAAAGAAAGTCTGCAACTTGTAATAAAGCCCAAGAACGGTAACGGCAGAATCAGAAAAGCCTGCTAATATCATGTTCAAAATCATTATGTAGACAACGTACATGAACTGCATGAATATGGAAGGCAGTCCAAATTTGTAAATCGGCAGTGAAAATGTTTTAATATTTTTTAAAGGCGGAATCTTTCTAAAGCCTGAAACTCCGGTGATTACGGCGGCGACAATTTGACCTGCAACGGTCGCAATCGCAGCTCCGGCAATTTCAAGTTCAGGAACAATTCCAAAGCCAAAAATCAAAATCGGGTCAAGGACAGTATTCGTTACAGCTCCTGCAATCTGGGCAATCATTGGAAGCTTCATGTTTCCCTGCGCCTGATGAATCTTTGTAAAAATGCTTTCCAAGAAAATTCCTGCGCTTCCGAGCGTAACAATTTTTCCGTACAAAAGCGCATAGTACATTGCTTCCTTCGACTTTGCAGAAACGGAAACAAAGCTATACATAAACAGCTCCGCAAGAATAGAAAGAAAAATCCAAGAAAAAAGAGCAAGAAAAATTCCAGTTCCACCGGCACAATCCGCATCTTTAGTTTTTCCCTGCGCATACTGGCGAGTCATCAAAATGTTAACTCCGGTTCCAGTTCCCACGGCAATCGCGACAATCAGACATTGCACAGGAAAAATCACAGAAAGTGCCGTAAGTCCGTCCACAGAATATCGCCCGACAAAAAAACTATCTACAATATTATAAAGCGACTGAATAAGCTGGGCAGCCATAACAGGAAGCGCAATTTTGAGCAATATTTTTAGAACACTGTCGCTTCCAAAGAAGTCGGCGGATGTTTTTTGCGAAGGCATTTGCATAGTGCAAGATTATATTCCTGCGAAAAAAAATTTACAATAATTTTTGATTACAAACTGAAATACAATGCCGAGGACAAACATCAAGGAAATCTCTAAGAATCTGCCACAACATCTTTCACTTGACAAAAAAATTCTCTGCC